>QIAI01000194.1 GCA_003224995.1 Acidobacteriota bacterium | reverse complement strand
CATAGCAAGTATTCGAAGCGTCCGCCGGCACCCTTGGATCCGTACACCGAATCTCGATCCCAGACCCACGCTTTGCCTGCACACGAATCACATCGTGCAATCCGATCGTTTGATAGACGGTGCGAAGCTCATGAAATCCGTCCGAACGCCTGGGCCCGATACACAAACCCACATTGATCTTTGCGAAGGAGCGGACGCTGACGGTCATGGCCGGATGATTGTAGATTCTCGGCCGCAGAATTTCGATTGCTTTGTCCTTTAAACGCTCCTGATATGCGGCACGGCTTGCGAAAATGCTGCGCCAGGGAATTTGCCGGCGAGGCGATTGAAAGGATTGAAACCTGCAAGAGCCACGCAGCTAGAGCGTGTGCATGTACACCAGCAAGTCCTGTATCTGCTGCTGATCCAAGGTTTGGTTGAAAGCCGGCATTTTGCTGCGCCCCAAGCGGACAATTTCACTCACGCGCTCGTCATTCGCCGGAAGCCCACTCACCGAGAGATACTGCTTCTTGAAGACGCCCTTTAGACCGGGGCCCCTCCTTCCGCTTGTGGAATAGGGTTCATGGCACTGATCGCAATGCCTGTCATACACGCGGCGGCCGGCGGCTTGCTGCGGGTTGAGGCCCAACTCGGCATCGGACTTCCGCCGTTCCGCGTCGCAGCCGAACCACAGCATCAACACCGCCGCGACCAGCAGGCACGTGGCAACCCGGCGGCCTGGTTCAACCATGCGCCTTAAGCTGCGGATCATCGTCATGGCTCTCCCTTGCAAATTGACCTTCCTGCAACTGTCCCCCAGGCTTTGAAGCGGAAGTACAATAATAGAGCAAAGCCATGGCCATCGGCGTTAAGCGCATCTACGAAAAGCCTTCCGCGAAAGACGGCACGCGAGTGCTGGTCGATCGTTTGTGGCCGCGCGGCTTGACTAAGCAGGAAGCCGCTCTGGATGCCTGGCTCAAGGACCTCGCTCCTTCCAACGAACTTCGATCCTGGGCGCATGCCCATCCTGAATCCTGGGAAGTCTTTCGTAAGCGTTACCTGAAAGAACTCGGACAGCCTGCTCCCAGCCGGGCGCTTCAGGAACTCTATGGTCTCGCCAGCCGTCGAAAGCGACTTACCCTGCTTTATGCCTTCAAGAATGAAGAGCACAACAATGCAGTCGTGCTGAAAGATCTTCTCGATGGTATGAAGAAGCCCCCGACCGGCACCGGACCCGCCCTCGCGGGAGCAAGCCGCCTGCGCAAAGCGGCCCGCCGCCCCGCCTGACTGACTCTGCCTGACCCATTGCATGCTGAAAAGAAGGACCCTGGCGCGTAACTACTTCCGTGGACCATCATCCACGATATTCACCACGATGTCGTCGATTGCGTCCGTAACCTTCTTGGCGGGAACATTGAAGTTATTGGTGAGAATGGCGAAGGCGATGTGATCGCCGCGGTTCGTCGTCAGGAACCCCGAAAGAGATTTAACCCCGCCCAGGGAGCCCGTCTTTCCGTACACCTTGCCTTGCGCAATCGTGCCGCGAAGCCGGTCAGCGAGCGAGCCGTCAACTCCCGCAACCGGCAGCGTTTCGCGAAAACCGGCTCCCCAGGGCTGCTCGTGGGCGAACTCAAGCAGCGACACGATCGCATGCGGCGTCACCAGGTTCTGCCGGGAGAGTCCCGAGCCATCATAAAAAACATACTGATCCGGAGAAATCCCTGCCTTGGCAAGAAAGCCGCGCAGAACTTCCAGCCCGCTTTCGATGGTGGCAGCGTTCCCTCGTTCGCGGCCCAGAAGCCGCAAAAGTATCTCGGCATGCAAATTCTGACTTACTTTGTTGATGACCCGAATGTCTTCCAGCAGCGGCTTGGATTCAAAAGTCGCCAGCACCATGCCCTGGTTCGATTGCAGCCGCGGAGCGTCGCCGTCCCCGCCTCGCGCCTCGGCGGTCGCGGTCACGCTGAAGGTGGAAAGCCCCGCCAGTTCCGTGTGGTGGGTGCGCTGCCGCCCATAGACAGTGATGCCGCGCTTTTCCAGGAGATTGCGGAACAACTCGGCTGCAAACGCGGCCGGGTCCTCAATCGCCAGCGCCTCATTCGCGCCCTTATCATCGATTGGCATTTCGCCCCAGAGAGTCAGGGCAGTCGATCCCGGCTCGCGATTGAAAAAGATGCGGCGTGCCGTACCCGCAGGGGTCGTCATGATGCGGTTGTCGATGCGGTAGTAGTCGGCGAAAGGCGCCACCGTGACGAACGCCCGCTCACCCGCGCGATCCGCGGGCAGAATGTTCACGAACACCACGTTGTCGTTGATGGTGAGCGCCGAGACTGGCGCACCATCGCCCCAGACCAGGTCATCCTGGCTCCAGCCTTCGCCATAACGTTCGAAGGCGAAGTAGGAATCGTCGGCGACCAGGTCGCCGTCCACGTACTTCACGCCTTTCTGCGACAGGCTGTCTGCCAGATCCTCCAGAACTTTGATGGGGTGGTCATTGCGCTGCGTGCGCAGATCGTACGGCAGTTCGCGCCCCGAAAGATTCGGATCTCCGCGCCCGATCAATAAAAGATCTCCGCTCAAGCGCCCATGCTTGTCGAGCAGGCCGTTGGTCTCCACCGAAGTCCGGAATTTGTAGTCCGGGCCAATCAGCGCCAGGGCGGCCGCCGTGGTGAACAGCTTGGTGTTGGACGCGGGAGTGAAGAGCTTGTCGGCGTTCTGCGAAAACAGCACCTTGCCGGTACTCAGCGAGGTGATCTCGACTCCCCAAAAGCCATGCGCCAGGTCCGGTTGCGCCAGAACGGCGGCAATGCGCGCGGGCAATGCCTTTTTCTTGGCGGCTTCGCCCGGCAGTGCCAGCACCAGGCACAGAGCCACGGCCACGACGAGGCGGGAACGAAACCGCTGCATAAGGATTGTTCTTGAGGATTTTAGCACTGAATTCTGGGCAGACAACCTGCCCCTGCCTATGGGCATTTAGAATCAACCTTCATGCGCTCCGTCTTCGAATGGAACATCGGTGGTCGGGTGCTCCCACTGGGCAAGCGCACACTGATTATGGGAATCGTGAACGTGACCCCGGATTCATTCTCCGATGGCGGACAGTTCCTGGAGCCCGAAAAAGCCGTCGCGCACGCTCTGCAACTCCTCGATCAGGGCGCCGACATCCTCGATATTGGCGGCGAGTCTACCCGCCCGGGCGCGAGGGTCAGCGGATCAAAGAAGCCGGATCCGGCCAAAATCGTCAGCGAACCGCAGGAACTGGAACGCGTGATCCCGGTCATTCGACAGATTAAGCAGAAACGCCCCGACGCCACGCTCTCGATCGACACCTACAAAGCAAACGTCGCTCGCGCCGCCATCGCCGCGGGAGCGGAAATCGTGAATGACGTCAGCGCTTTTCGCTGGGATCCGCAGATGGCAAAGACCGTGGCCGAGCTGAAATGCGGTGCGGTGTTGATGCACATGCGCGGCCGG
>QIAI01000193.1 GCA_003224995.1 Acidobacteriota bacterium | reverse complement strand
GGGGTGGGGTCTGCGTCGCCGGGCTGAGCTTCGAAGCGGGACCAATCGATGGTGCGGCCGTCGAGGCGTGGCGGCGTGCCCGTCTTGAGGCGGCAGCCGCGTAGGCCTAGCGCCTTCAGGGCTTCGCCGAGGAGCACGGCGTTGGGTTCGCCGGAACGTCCGGCGGGGTATTGCTGCTCTCCGCAGTGAATCAGGCCGTTGAGGAACGTGCCGGTAGTGATGATGACGGCCTGGGCGCGGACGGTGCGGCCATCGCGGAGGCGGATGCCGAGGGCTCGCTGGCGCTCGCGGTCTTCGGAAAGATGGTCGTTGGTCGTTGGTCCCTTCGCTTCGCTCAGGGCAGTCTGAGAACGGTCGTGGGCGAGAGCGCTTTTGTTGTCGCTTTGCTCGTCGGAGGGATTCGGTTCATTGCCGGCTGCGGCGCTTCGCTGCGCTGGACAGCCGGGGGCGGCTGTCCCTACGTGGGCTGGAGAGTCGGCTAGACCTGCGTGGGCTTCTTCCAAAATGAGGCCGGCTACTTCGGCTTGCATGATCTTGAGGTTCGGTTGTGACTCTAAGACCTCTCGCATTTTGAGGCGGTAGGCTTGCTTATCGCACTGGGCGCGGGGGGACCAGACCGCGGGTCCGCGCGAGGTGTTGAGCAGGCGAAACTGGATGCCAACCGCGTCGGTGACTTCGCCCATGATGCCGCCGAGCGCGTCGACTTCACGCACGAGGTGGCCCTTGGCAATGCCTCCGATCGCCGGATTACACGACATTTGCGCGATCAAATCGACATTGAGCGTGTAAAGGGCAGTCTTGAGGCCCATGCGGGCGGCGGCCATGGCAGCCTCGCAGCCGGCGTGTCCGGCGCCGACTATGACTACGTCGAATTCATCGGTGAATTGCATGCTTCGTTGGGACGCGCAGAATCGACGGGCGGGGACGCCCGTCGCTCCATCGATGTGGTTATTCTATCAATGTTGCTCTATCGTCAGCGCCAGCTGGGAGATTCGGGATTCGCCGGGTATGCCACGTCCGGTTGGGACGACTTGTCACGGAGCGGGGCGGGCTTTTATAGTAGGCTGCCTCAAGGAGAACACATTTCATGAATGGTCAGGAATTCCTGCGGGAACTCGATGCTCGCATTGCGAAGTATGACTTGCTTTGCCATCCCTATTACAAGGCGTGGAGCGCGGGAGAGTTGACGCGCGAGGACCTGCGCGAATATGCGCTGGATTACTACGAGCACGTGGCGGCTTTCCCGGCTTACCTGGCGGCATTCGGGATTCGCCTGGAAGATGGTGAACTGCGACGAGCGGTGTTGGCGAATATGCGGGATGAGCAAGGCGCTGACAGCGAGCAATCGCATGCGGATATGTGGCTGGAGTTTGCGGAAGGCATGGGCGCGAGCCGGAACCGGTTCGGGCGCGAGCCGGTGAAGGAAGTGAGCGATTTGGTGGCGCATTTCATGGACGTGGCTTCGAGTGCAACTCCGGAAGAGGCGCTGGCGGCTTTTTACGCATACGAGTCGCAAGTTCCGCGCGTGGCGGCGGAGAAGAACCGGGGTTTGCGAGAGATGTATGGCGCAGATGAGCGTACGGCGCAGTACTTCGCGCTGCACACCACGGCCGATGTGTATCACTCGAACGTGTGGAAGGAGCAGCTGGCGAATCGGGTGGAGGCGAAGCCGGAGACCGCCGAGCCAGCATTGCTGGCTGCGGAAGCGGCGGCCAAGGCTTCGTGGAATGCGCTCGATGGGATTGAGGAGCGGAGGATGGCGAAAGCGGCGTAGGCGATAGCGCGAGTTCAGAACTTTGGCCACTGATCAAGTACTGGTCAGTGGCTTTGTTTGCTAGAAAAGCTTTTTAACCGCGAAGGACCTAAGCTTTCGCGAAGGACGCTAAGAAAAGCCCTTGCCACAGTTGCATCGCGAGTTGATTGCAGAACATCTTAAACTGCAGAGGACGCGGAGGACAGCCGCAGAGAGCGCGGAGAGAGCAGTTGCGGGCTGCGAGGTTCGGGCTGCGAGCTGCGAGCATTGAGCTAGCAGGCGTTCACTATGCGCTACTCGCTATCCCGCCACTTGCTAACTCGCTATCCGCCACGGTTGTTTACCTGAGGTCCAAGCGCACGATTTGAGGCTTGCCATGAATATCGAAGAACAGAAATCGAAAGCAGTGGCATTTCGCGGGATGCATCGCGGGGACAAGGTTCTGATTTTGCCGAATGCTTGGGATGTGGCCAGTGCGCGCATCTTCGAGAATGCGGGATTTGGAGCGGTGGCGAGCACGAGCGCCGGCGTGGCTTTTTCGCTTGGGTATCCGGATGGGGAAAAGATTTCGCGGGAAGAGATGCTGGCGCGGGTGGGGCGGATTGCCAAGGCCGTGCATGTGCCGGTGACGGCGGATGTTGAGGCGGGATATGGCGTGCGTCCGGAGGACGCGGCGCGCACCGCTCAGGAAGTGATCGCGGCGGGGGCGGTAGGAATGAACCTGGAGGACGCGACTAACGATGCGGCGCATCCGCTGGCTGACATGTCATTACAGTTGGAACGTATTCGCGCAGTTCGAGAAGCGGCTCTCAAGACCGGGGTCCTGCTGGTGCTGAATGCGCGCACGGATGTTTATCTGTTGAAGGTTGGGGAAGCGGAGAAGCGCTATGACGAAGCGCTGCGGCGGCTGGCGGCGTTTCGCGATGCGGGTGCGGATTGCGTGTTCTTGCCGGGAGTCGCGGATGCGGAAACCATTGGCAGGATGGTGCGGGATGTGCAGTGTCCAATGAATATTCTGGCGGGACCGGGATCGCCTTCAATTCCTGAGTTGAAGAAGTTGGGGGTGGCGCGGGTGAGCGTGGGATCGGGCGCGATGCGTGCGACGCTCGGGCTGGTGACGAGGATCGCAGAAGAATTGAAGACTGCAGGGACTTACTCCGCTCTCGAGGGCGGGATGCCGTACGCGGACGTGAATCGGATGCTGGGATAAGACCTGTCGGAAGTCGCGTTTGTCATGCTGGTCTGCCAACAATCGATGACTGGTGACAGATGACTGTGCTGGGCGTCATTTCCGATACGCATGGGCTTTTGCGGCCTGAGGCGATTGCGGCGCTTCGCGGATGTGTGCACATTCTGCATGCCGGGGATGTTGGCTCGGCGGCGGTGCTGGAGGAGTTGCGCAAGATTGCTCCGGTCACGGTGGTGCGGGGGAATGTGGATTCGGGGGCTTGGGCGCAGGAGATTCCGCCTAGTGAAGTCGTGGAATTTGAAGGCGTGTCGATTTACATGCTGCATATCCTCGCGGAACTCGATCTCAAGCCGGAAGCGGCAGGCTTCGCCGCGGTGCTGTACGGGCATAGTCACAAGCCTGCTTCGGAGGTCAGGAATGGCGTGTTGTTTTTCAATCCAGGGAGCGCGGGGCCGCGGCGGTTCAAGTTGCCGGTAACGGTGGGGAGGTTGGTCGTGGAGGGTCAGAGGGTGAGCGGTGAAATTGTGGGGCTCGAGGTTTAGGTCACGATCACGGGCAGCCGGCGAAGGACAACCACGAAGGACACGAACTCAATCACGAAGGACACAAAAGGCAACCACGACGGACAAAAGGCGCTACGAGAGGCCCGACTCTTTCGACGGGCTTGCACAGACGCTTCGGACTCGCTCATCGTGGTTTCGGTCGTTAGTCGTTGGTCGCTGGCTCTAGCCCATCGCATCGCTCTCGCTCGAACCGATGGCAGTCGCTTTTAGGGCGTTCGTCAAAAAAACAGCTTGTCATC
>QIAI01000302.1 GCA_003224995.1 Acidobacteriota bacterium | reverse complement strand
ATATCCGGCCATTTTCATTATTGGAATCGGCTGGCCGCTAAAGGACGGATATCCGCACGAAATGCGCGCGGCTGACTACGATGATTGGGTAACGGACACCAGCAAGGAAACCGGCAATCCCACCCACGGTCTCAATGGCGACATCCTGGTATGGAACCCGGTCACCCAACGCCGCCACGAACTCACATCCATGGGCATCCGGGTGACGAAAGATAGCCTGCAACGGCAACTCGAACTTTCCAGGCAGCTCGACTTCTTGCGGTTGCCTTACCATCGCGCCATACTCGCAGACCAGATTCCGCTCTCGATCGGCGGCGGAATCGGCCAGTCCCGCACTCTGATGCTTCTCCTTCGCAAGGCTCACCTTGGCGAAGTCAGCGTGACGGTGTGGCCCAGGATCCTCAAAGACATTTGCGCCACGAAAAACATACACGTGCTGGATTAATTGGCGCGCTTGCGGAATCAGGAAAGAGGCGGTCTCGGCCGCCTCTTTCATCGTGTGGCAGCCTATTCCCCTGTCTCGCCCTTCCCCTCATCCTTCTTATGATGAAAATCCAATCCGAAGGATGGCTGATCGCGCGTGCCCGTGACCTTGATCGGCAATACCGTCATTCCATTCTTGCGGAAAAAGGGATCGAATGGCTTTAGCAAGAACGATTTGAATCCACCCATGGTTTGCGATAACTTCGCCTGCAATCGCAACGTGCCATGAAAATCCAGTTTCTCGTCGCGCAGTCCGTAAGTTCCCGCTAGTTGCACGGTGGCCCCTGTGACTCCGAACGTCAGATCGCGAAAGCTGATCTGCCCATTTCTCAGCACAAAGCTTCCCTTCAACTCCGAGATGGCGCTGCCCGCATCTTCGTCCTTCGGTTTCCCTTGACCCCGGCGACTGAGAGCCTCCAGCTTCCCTCGAATTCCGGCGTCCGTGAACTCGGCCGCGCCGATTCCAAACTTTCCATCCAGCTTCAGGCGATCGACAATCTCGCCCTGGCCGGGAGGTAAATCAAACTTCGTCGATAAATGAACTGCTCCCGTCATGGGTGGACGCTCCGACTTCACCGCCAGCCGCAGCAAGTCCTCCAGACGAGCATGGTCCGTCTTCACATCCAGAACGATCTCCCGTCCTGGCCCCTTGTATGCCTTGACCACTCCGCCATTGCAAATCAGGGTCGTATTCAGGAACTGCGCAATCACAGGATGCAGCAGCGTGTCTCCGTTGGTCCCATCGACGGTTGCTTCAAAGTCCGTTTTCAACATCACGCGATGCCCCGCAATCGACAGCGCGAAATCGGGCGTCGTGGTTTGTCCGTCGACGTCTATGTTTTCCAGGATCCCGCCAAACTTTCCTTCTGACGAAAGAATTCCCGAGATCCCGCGAAACACGCCCAGATCCGCCTCGTTAAACGTATATTTCGCCGATAACGGAGTCTGCCCCGGTTCCTGCGGTTGCCAGGGCCCGAAATGTCCTTCCGTCGTAATTTCGCCCGGAGGTACCGCGTTCGTTAGGCTCGCTTTGAACGGCGCCGAGTGCCCGAGACCCACCGAATGCATGACGAGGTGATGAATCAGAAATTGGTGGACGGGTTTGTCCGGATTGCTTGGAATGAGATCCAACTCGGCGTTATCCGAGACCAACTCATCCACAATGACTGGAATGTCTCGATGCTTTTTCCTCGGACCTTCCATTCGCTTGCCCTTGGGCGGAATGTGAATCGACAGCCCTTGCAAGGAAACTTGCCGGATATGCCATGGTTTGCCGATCAGGCTGAGCCAACCCATTTCGCCCGAAAATTCCGCGATCTCAAGCAGCGGCGGCACATCCGTGCGGCCATGGTGTCGCACCACCAATCGTTTTCCAGAAACCGCAATGCCGTGCAGCAAGGAAACCTGCAGGTCTCCAATTTCCGCTTCGCTGTCGAAACGGCTGCGCAGCATGTCCAGGGCGCGTGCCCGCACAATCGGCGTTAGATGAGTCGCGATCACTGCGATTCCGATACCAGCTAAAAGCACCAACCCTGCTATGACCCATAACAGTCGTCGCCATACGGGCTTCGCTTCCCGATTCCCCATCATTCATCTTTTGCAGCTGGTGTTGTGTCGTAGCGGCCCCGAGCACGTGCGCACACCCGCACGATTGGCCCAACTGACATTTTTCAGATGCGGTTCCAGGCACGAACGGAAACAAATTATGAAAGTTTTTGGGGTGCCTGGTGGGATTCGAACCCACGTCATCCGGAGCCACAGTCCGGCGTTCCACCGCTGAACTACAGGCACCACACGGCGGGATACAGCAGCCTTTGATTATAGCAACCGAAGGAAGAACCTGTCAGAGGACCGCCTCGGCAAGATCCATTCTCTCAGTGGAGCAATGCGCGCCCTCGCCTGTCTCAGTGGAGCGACGGGAGTCCTGGCCCGCTCAGTGGAGCAACGGGCGTCCTCGCCCGTCGAGCAGCATCTGAAATCTTTAGTTGTCATTAATTCTTGGGATTGTCATTCTGAGCGAAGCGAAGAACCTGCTTTTCTTTGCGATGCAGCGCGCACGAAGCAATCGCATTCCGGCGAGGTTACATTAACTCACGGAAGCGCTCCGCCGGTCAGTCGAACCTAGATTCGCCCCACCCCGATGTACTGGAATCCCATCGCCCTTAATTTCGACGAATCGAGCAGATTCTTCGTATCGACAATGACCGGCCGCTTCAGCAGATGCTTGATCTTGGCGAAATCGAGCGTACGAAATTCCTGCCAGCCCGTACCCACAACCAACGCATCCACGCCTTCCGCAGCTGCATACGCAGTCTCGCAATAGCGGACTGACCCGTTCAATTGAATCTTTGCTTCCGACAGCGCCTCCGGATCGTAGGCCCGCACCCGCGCTCCCTGCGCCAGCAACGTCTGCGCCAGCCGGATGGAAGACGATCCCGCCACCGAATTGGTGTTGGGCTTGAATGCCAGCCCAAGAATTCCAACGTCTTTGTTCTGCACCGTCTGCATCATGCCGGAAATCTTGGCCACCAGCCGCTCCGCTAACCCGGCATTTACTTCCCGAGCTGCCGTCAGGATCTTCAGGTCCACCTGTTTCGAGCGCGCCAACTCCGCCAGCGAATCCATATCTGACTCGGCAAAGATGCCGCCCATGCCCGCTCCCGGCTGCAGGCACCGGGGAGCAATCTTCTTATCGAGGCCGAGCGCCAGGGCAAGGCTCACCGCATCCGCATTAACTTTTTCGCAGAGTGTGGCAAGTTCGTTGATGAAGGAAATCTTTGTGGCCACAAACGCTGTGGCAGACTCCCGCACCAGTTCGGCGGTTTCGTGATTCGTTACGATGACGGGGACTCCGCGCATCACCAGAGAATGAAAGATCTGCTTTATCGTCGCTACCGCTTCCGCCGATGTGGTCCCCAGAATGATGCGGTCTGGCCAGTTAAAATCTTCCACCGCACAGCCATCCGTAAAAAACATTGGCTGCGAAACAATCGTCGCTTTGAGCTTCGCAGCTTTGATGGCCTTTTCGAGATTTGCGGCCGTTCCTACGGGCACTGGCGTAACCAGGGAGAACGTAATAGGGTGAGTGGAATGCCGGACAATTCTTAGGACTAGCTCTTCAAGATTTTGGTTGGAATCTTCTGCCAGAAAGATGACGTGCGCCTTTTTCGAGAACGCTTCCACATCGGTGGAGTAAGCCAAGCGTCCGCAGCGCACGTTGCGCTTCACAGCAGCTCACCGGGGTCCCGAAATCAGCCAGGCACGCCGAAATCACCGTGCCCAGGTAGCCCGATCCATAGACCCCAACGTGCATGCAGAATGTCTCCGATTGGAGGGGGCAGCTCAATTCGCCTGGGGAGGGGCGGATGTGCGAGCACACCATGCCTCGATTTCTTTATGTAACGCTGCCTCCCACTCGCAGGCAACACACGATGGGCCATCCGGATCGGAGGGCCGGGTACATGTCCTTTTGGCCAGCTGCGAGGTGGCCAATGGGCGAGGGAGCTGCGTACCAGGAATGCGCATCAGTAAAACAGCTTTGAACGCTACACCCGAGGATAGTTTAGATTCAGGAGGGACGCCCTACTTCTGTCGCGAGGCCACCTTCCGACCCAATGGCAGAGGCGCCAAGTCGACCCATCGGTTCGGTTCGTTTTCTCGTACGAAGGTAAGTTCCTCGATCGGGATATGCCGGGTGTCGGAATATTTCGCCCATCGCCGGCGCGCCGTCTCGAACGCTTTCCAGGCCAGTTCCTCCGTACCCATTTTGGCGATGGTTAAGTGAGGAATGTAGGGCAGATCTTCGCAACAACCCACACCCTCTCGGTTTAAGCGGTCATGCAACTCCTGCATGCGCACGGCCGCGTGCGCCACGCGAATAAACACCGTAGGTGTAACCGGAATGAAGGTTTCCACTTCCCCGAGCCCCACATCGAAGGGCTCCGCCTCGCGACAGGCTTCTGCCAGGTCCTGAATCACGGTGTCTTCGCTTCCTCGCAGCAGCCGCGGAGGCAAAATGGTGAGATGGGCCGCCAGGTGTGGAAGCTCAGGATGCAATTCCCGCCGAAGCTTCTCTACAAACTCCCCAACCGGGTTCCGTATGTAGGCCACCAGGGCATAACGCAAACCAGACATGATCGGGAAGCAATTATACCGCGACCCTTTCCTGCGCCCGAGAGACATTGCCGCCGCGCCTCCGGTTCCTCACCCGACGAGTTGCAGGCTGGATCTCTGTGCTAGGCTGACCCAGTTATGACTGAACTGGCGGCCCAACAAAAACATTTCCTCAGCGATAAGGTTTCGCATTTCACCGAATCCGTTATTCGCGAGATGACCCGACAAGCCATGCTGCACGGGGCAATCAATCTCGCCCAGGGATTTCCCGATTTTCCCGCACCTGCCGAAATCAAAAAAGCAGCGCAAGAGGCGATCGGAGCCGACGTCAACCAATATGCGGTTACCTGGGGTGCCGGCAGTCTGCGCGGCGCCATTGCCCGCCAGATGCAGACATGGCAGGGCGTGCCCGTTGATCCGGAAAAGCAGGTCACGGTATGTTGCGGCTCGACCGAGGCGATGATCGCGACACTGCTGGCAGTCTGCAACGCGGGCGATGAAGTCGTCATCTTTGAACCGTATTATGAAAACTACGGCCCTGATTCTGTCCTGAGTGGTGCCAAGCCGCGTTTCGTAAAGTTGCATCCACCCGCCGAACCTGCAGGCGAGTGGACATTTGACGAGCGCGAGCTCCGCGCAGCCTTTCACAAGCACACCAAGGCCATCATCGTTAACACGCCCAACAATCCAACCGGGAAAGTGTTCACCCGCGCCGAACTGGAACTGATTCGCGACCTGTGCGTCCAGTTTGATGCGCTCGCCATCACGGACGAAATTTACGAACACATCCTTTATGACGGCACCCAACACATCTCCATGGCGTCGCTGCCCGGCATGGAAGAGCGCACCGTCACCATCAATGGGATGTCGAAAACCTACAGCGTCACTGGCTGGCGCGTGGGCTGGACCATTGCTCCTCCCCGCATCACCGACGCGATCCGCAAAGTACACGACTTCCTGACCGTCGGCGCTCCGGCTCCCCTGCAGGAGGCCGGAGTCTCCGCCCTCAGCCTGCCCGAGAGCTATTATTCGACCCTTGCCCTTGGCTATCGCAAACGCCGGGACCGTCTCATCCCCGCGCTCGAAGAGGCGGGATTCCGGTGTTTCCGTCCTCGCGGCGCCTATTACGTGATGACCGACATCCGCGCGTTCGGCTTCTCCGACGACCTGTCCTTCACCAGGCACCTGGTCAGCGAAATCGGAGTGGCGGCCGTGCCGGGCTCGAGTTTCTATCGTGACCCGAGGGATGGGGCGCAACAGGTGCGCTTCGCGTTCTGCAAACGCGATGAGACGCTGGACCAGGCGGCGCAGCGCCTTCGCAAATTACGACGCGCCGGATAGCCTCTCCGTTGCTGAGCGGGTTCGCTTTATCCTTCAGAAGAGCGGTCTCGCCCCGCCGAGCTGACCATCGTTCTTAGTTTGGAGCTTCCCCGCAAAATCTTCACGACATTGTTCGGTCGCTTCCACAAATTTCTGGGGTATACTGCGCAGAAGCAACGCAATCTCTCTCGGGAAGTTCATCATGTCTCTAAAAGCGGTCGAAGAGGTATCTGCCGAGGTTCCTGCCGACGATTTCCAGGCTCTGGAAGACAAGGTTTATCGCACTATTGAGATGTACAAGGCGGCTCGCGAAGCCAAAGTCTCCACTGAGCGAGAAATCCAGCGCGTGCGCCAGCAGTTGAAGGAGCGCGATGAGGAACTCGACAGCTTGCGGCGCGAGGCGGTGCAACTGCGCAAGGACCGTGAAGAAGTCCGTCGCAGGGTAGAAAAGATGATGCGCCAGATCGACTCGGTGGGCGAAGCCCAGGTCGCAAGCTAGATCGCGAGTTTCGCAAGTTAGTTCTACGGGACCAGAGAGGATTGCTTTATGGCAACGGCTACGCGGCAAAATCCGGTGAAAGATGCCAACAACACCAGCGTGCGGGTGGAAATTTTCGACCAGGCCTATAACCTGCGCGGCTCCGATCCGGAATACATTTTAAAGCTCGCGGATTACGTCGATTCCAAAATGCGCGCGGTCGCCGAGCAAACCAATACCATTGATACCGTGCGCCTCGCCGTGCTTGCCGCTTTGAACATCGCAGACGAATATCATCTACTGAAACGCAATAGCCATGCCGGCAGCGTCTCCTATGTGCAACGTGCCCATCGCCTCTCAGACGCATTGGACGCGGTTCTTGAGGACTCGAAACCAGCCCGCTAGCGTCGCTCGCCCAAACCGACGTAACCTTTTTCCCCTGCTGAATTCACTGCAAGTGCTTATCGGCGCGATTCATCTTATTAGACGCGATCAAGCAGCTTTCTCCGATTCTCTTTGCGTCCTTCGCGTTACCTTCGCGCCCTTCGCGGTTCAAGCTTTCGCCTTTCGGTTCCTATTCCCAATTCTTACGACGCCAGGCAGCGAGTCACGTAGCAGGAGTGTTTGCAAAACTTCGCAGAGCCACCCGCATTCCGTAAGCGGCTGTCGCCGTTCCGCAATCAGCTTTCGCCGATCTTCTTTGCGTCCTTCGCATTACCGTCGCGGCCTTCGCGGTTCGAGCTTTCGCCTTTTCGGTTGTCAAGCAAAAAGACGATGACAAAGAACCTGGTTTGCCGGCACGCCAAGTGCCAACTTTTTACAGTTCACCTCTTGCGAATCGCGGCAACTTTCCCTAGCATCCAATCCTGAAAGCCGGCCTGCGGCGTTGGTGATGGTGGTCACCGATTTTTGAACCAACACCGAATGAACGGGGACTTGACTCGACAATATGATCCGGTGTGCGATGCTCCGCCATGCGGAGATGCCTAAAGGGTCTCGGCAGGTTCCCACCGTCAAGGACGGGTTCATTCTCGGCCCACCGCACGGCACAGCGGGTCGGCTTTTTACTTAGTCCTCGGCTATCGGTCGTCGGTCGTTGGCTGACCTGGAGGGATCCGGCCGGCGCTCCCTCTCCTTCTGCTGATCCTGCTAAACTGAAGACGACGCGATTCCTTAGTCGCGCATCTAACCAATCGTGTATCCACAACTTTTTCATATTGGCCGATTTTTTCTGCCAACCTATGGGCTGCTGGTCGCCACCGGCGTGCTACTCGGGCTCTGGATCAGTGTGCGCAACTCCGCCCGGCAGGGCATCGATCCGGAGAAGGCCTGGAACCTCGGCATTCTTATCGTCCTGTGCGGCATCGTGGGCGCGAAAGTCTTATACGTCATCTACGATTGGAACACCTATCCTCGCTGGACCGACATTTTCAGCCTGAGCACGTTGCAAGCGGGAGGCGTATTCTCCGGCGGGCTCATCGGAGCTCTCATCGCGGGCGCGTGGTACATCCGCCGCCAGCACATGCCGCCGCTGGCGACTTTCGACGCCTTTGCCCCCGGCCTCGCCATTGGACACGCGATCGGGCGGCTCGGATGTTTTGCCGCCGGATGCTGCTACGGTAAGCCCACGCATGCCTGGTGGGGTGTGACCTTCACGAACCCGGTGGCCCACGATCTGGTAGAAACCCCCTTGAACGTAGCCCTCCAGCCCACCCAGCTTTTCGAGTTCGCGATAGAGCTGGCGAACTTTTTCCTGCTGATGTGGATGCTGAAGCGCAAGAAGTTCGATGGCCAGGTCTTCGCCGCTTATCTCGTGCTCTACGGTGTGGCCCGCTTCTTCCTCGAGTTCCTGCGCGGCGATCCCGGCCGCGGCATAGTATTCGGCGGCCTCATGAGCGGAACCCAGCTGATCGCGATCGGCCTGGTGATTCTTGGCGGTGTAATTTGGTGGCTCAAGGGCGGCGCTCACAAAACCGTTACCGTCCCAAGCCCCGAAACCAGGGTTGTAACCCGGTAACCGCACAGCAAGCTCAGCCCGGAGATTCGTGTCAAGCTTGCCTTCCCAAATGAAGCCTGCGCACGTCACCCTAGGAAATCGAATTTCATTTTCTTAAAGCTTATATTTTCGAGAGGAAGCCTCAGGATCGCTCGTCGCGACCCGGACGGCCTAAACCATCAGCCCACCCTCAAAGTGCGCGCATAGCCCTCGGTAACGCGGTTGGCGGGGTATTCCAGACAACAACCCGGACGGCTTGACGCGCCAAAAACATTCTTCCCGATGGAAAAACGCAATAGCCAAAAGATAAGCTACTGAAAACGGAAGTCTTAGGCGCCAGTTGCCCGATCACGGGGCAATTCGGGCCAAAGTCATCTCCACCTCGGCTTGCATTACACTACCGTCTTGATGGTCGCTTCCTCTCCAGACGTGTTCTCCGTCCCCATGGAAAACCCTGGTACCCGTCTCGACCAATTCTTGACGACGAGAATTCCGGACGTCAGCCGCGCCCGCGTGCAGCAACTCATCGAGCAGGGACAGGTGCTCGTCGATGGCAAGGCTGCCAAGCCTTCCCTTCGTTTGCGCGGCGGAGAACAGGTCAACGTGCTCGGTCCCGCGAAGCTGGAAGCACTTCGCGCCATCCCCGAAGACATTCCCCTCGATATCGTCTACGAGGATGACGACCTCGCCATCGTCAACAAGCCGGCCGGCATGATGGTGCACGCCGGCGCCGGCGCTACCGAAGACGAGCGCAATCGCGGCACGCTGGTCAACGCGCTGCTGCATCGCTTCGGCCGGCTCTCGGACGTGGGCGATGACCTCCGCCCTGGAATCGTGCATCGCCTCGACAAGGAAACCAGCGGCCTCATTGTCGTCGCAAAGAATGAGCACGCGCATCGCAAACTCGCCGAACAATTCGCCCAGCGTCAGACGAAGAAAACCTACGTCGCGCTGGTGCACGGCTGGCTGAAGAACGATCGCGGCACCGTCAATGCCCCCATCAGCCGGGACAGCGTCCGCCGCGTCCGCATGACCACGCGCCGCTCCGGTGGCCGTGAAGCCATTACCCATTACTTCGTACGCCGTAAGATCGATTCAGCGTTCGGAAAGTTTTCCCTTCTGGAGGTGAAGATCGACACCGGGCGCACGCACCAGATTCGTGTCCATCTCTCCTCTCTGAGTCACCCGGTTGTGGGCGATCGAGTCTACGGCGCGCCCGCACAAATCAAGGGACGCCAGGGCACGATCTCGCTAACCAGAAATTTCCTCCATGCAGCCGCACTCGAATTCCAGCATCCGCGGAGCGGCGAACTGCTGGCCTTCAAAAGCGAGTTACCGCCGGAGTTAGCGCAATTCCTGCAAGCCCTGCAACCTGCCTCTTAATCTCCGGTGCACTCACGTTTCGATCAGGGCAGGGTTTGCGCGTTCAGCGTACGGTCCCTTCAAGTCCAGGCCGTGACTCATGCGCGCAGCAGCGATCATCTTGTCCATATGGGATGGCGGCTTACGGCTATAATGAGGTGAATGATTTCCTCGAAATTCCTGGCCTTCATCGCGGTCGCCCTGTCGAGCCTCGTCAGCCTCGCCCAAACCGGCGAAACCACTCCGCCGCCGCAATCGCCGGCCGCGCAGTCTGCCATTCCCGCGAACACCGAGAAGTCCAGCACCGCTGCCGCCCATCAGCAATCCTCCACCAACGACGATGAGTCGGTAGCCACCATTCGCAAGACGGTGAACGAAGTGAACGTCGTTTTCACGGTCACGGACAAGCATGGCCACTACGTGAAGGACCTGAAGAAAGATGATTTCAAATTCATCGATGACGCTAAGCCTGCCGCCGAAGTAAAAGACTTCCGCAATCAGACCGATCTGCCCCTACAAGTCGGCCTGCTCGTCGATGCCAGCAATTCCGTTCGTGATCGCTTTAAGTTCGAGCAGGAATCCGCTATCGAGTTCCTCAACCAGACCGTTCGCCCGAAATACGATTCCGCCTTCATCGTTGGTTTCGACGTCACACCCGAGGTAACCCAGGATTTCACCGACAACACGGAATATCTTTCCCGTGGTGTTCGCCTCCTCAGGCCAGGCGGCGGCACCGCCATGTTCGATGCGCTTTATTTCGCTTGCCGAGACAAGCTTTTGAAAGCTCCCCGCGGCGGTCCCTTGCGTCGCGCCATTATCCTGCTGAGCGACGGCGAAGACAACCAGAGTCATGTCACGCGCGAAGAAGCCATCGAAATGGCGCAGCGCGCCGAGGTAATTGTCTACACCATCAGTACCAACATTTCCGGCATGAAAGGCAAAGGCGATAAGGTGCTGGAGCGCATCGCCGACGCCACTGGAGGTCGTGCCTTCTTTCCCTTCCAGATACGCGATGTCGCCAACGCTTTCGCTGAAATCCAGGACGAGCTGCGTAGCCAGTACGCGGTTTCCTACAAACCCGCTGACTTCCGCACCGACGGTCGCTACCGCACCATCGAGATCGTCGCTTCCGATCACAAGAACCTGCATGTGCGCTCGCGCCGTGGCTACTTCGCGCCGGCGCAATAAGCGATGCCGGGTTATTCGGGCACTCCTCTTCCGAAAAAACTAGGAATAAAAATTGGCTTTCGAGTAGTGCTCGTCGGCATGCCGCCGGAGGTGAAGGCGGAGTTGGCCGAAGCTCTGGCTGGTTGCAAGCTGGTGAAGGACGGGACGGGTCCGCTGGATTTCGCGATGGTGTTTGCGAGCCGGCAGGCCGAACTCAAGCAACAGCTCGCCGGTTTGAAGGCAGGGCTTGCTCCGGCGGGGATGGTATGGGTGTCTTGGCCGAAGAAGGCATCAGGCGTGGTCACAGACATGAACGAGAACGACGTGCGCCGCATCGGGCTTGAGGCTGGACTGGTCGATGTGAAGGTGTGCGCGGTCTCGGAGGCCTGGTCTGGGCTGAAGTTTGTGAGGAGGGTGAAGGATCGCCTGATCGGGTGATCGGATCATCGGCCCTTTGTCGCTAGCCTGTGCTAGTATTCCGCGCCATGCGCTACAAGTTCTTCGCAGTCCTGCTCATTCTGAGCAACTCGGTTTTGCTGCTCGCGATTGATAGAGCTGAGTTTCAGCAGCGTCGCCAAAGAGCCGCAGCCTTGTTTCACGACGGCATTCTTCTGGTGCATGCCACATCGCGACTCAACTTGATGGGGGACAGATTTCGACAGGATCCGGCCTTTTATTACTTCACTGGTCTGGAAAACGTCGCGAGCGCCCTGCTTGTGATTGATGGGCAGTCGGGCCAATCCTCGCTGTTTCTCAGCATGCCCGCGAAATCAGCCGCGCTGGCGGAAACAATGGACGCGAAGTCAACTGCAATCTTGCCGGTCGAGATATCGCCTGGGCCAGAAGCGGCGAGGGACCTGTTGTTCGATCGGATCGAGGACTGGGCGTCACTGGAAGGGTTCTTGACGCAACACGCCTCGTCTATGCGGACGCTGTACTACGTTCCCCAAAGGTTTTCGCTGGAAGAGTTGCCGCCCAGTTTCGGATCCCAAACCGAGCCCGCGGCGCCGTTGTGGGCGGTGACGCTCGCGAAAAAGTGGCCAGCCCTGAACCTCAAGGACGCGGGCGGAGCGATCTATCAATTAATGGCGGTGCAAAGTGCTGGGGAGATGGAGTCAGTACGCATGGCTGCGAAGTCGACTGTGCTGGCGGTTCTCGCCGGAATGCGCGCAATTCGGCCGGGCGCTTCGCAAAGAAGCGTCGAGATCGGGGTGGAGAACGCGTGCTGGCAAAATGCGCGAGGAGTGTCGTTCTGGCCGTGGGCCATGTCTGGTGAAAAGGGTGTGTTTCCGCGTGCCTGGGCATCGCTGCTTCGCTACGATCATCTGGACGGAGTCCTTCAGAGTGGGGATCTAGTGCGTCTTGATGTGGGATGCGAATGGAATCACTATCAGGGCGACTTGGGGCGGACCGTCCCCGTGTCTGGGCATTTCACCAACGCGCAACGCGAAACCTGGAACATTTTTGTCAGCGCCTACCAGGCCGGCGTGCGCTCGATGCGCGAAGGATTGACGGTCGAACAACTCTATGATGCATGGCGGTACGAGTTAGTTCGTCATCGAGAGGGGGCGAAAACCGATCTGGCGCGAAAGGCGATCGACAGTTGGTCGAAGCGAGAGAACGTGCCCTTCTGGGGTCCTCACACCATGAACTTGGACGCGGGATTCATCCAAGGTCCGTTGCGCGCCGGCATGACGATCGATTTCGAGCCGATCGCTGCGATCGAAGGCCAAGGCTACTTTCTCGAAGACATGATTCTCATCACCAGAGACGGCGCGGAGGTTCTCACTCCGGGTGTGCCTTACACGGCAGAAGAGATTGAAGCCTTCATGAAGTAGGCTGACCCAAACGATCGGAGGGTCTCGCGCACGTCAAGGAACGCATCAGAAGAAAATCCAATCCGTCTCAGTAAAAAAAGAGCGCGTGGGTTTTGCATGAATCATGGTACGGTGCTTTTCAGGAGCGGTATTCGGAGCGGGAGCAGAAACGCCGCGAGTGGATTCCGGGTTCCCATACGGCAGCCGTCAACCGCTATGATCATGAAATTCTGTCCCAATTACCGATGCGCCGCTTATGGGAAGCTGGTCTACACCCAAACCACACGTTGCGGGTTCTGTCGTTGGGACCTCCAACCTCCGCGCATGAAGAGTGAAACTCTTAACCATGCGCCCGTGTCCTCCGGAACTACGCATGGCAATCCTGAGGGGCACTCCTAGGCGTCCGATCCCGAGCCAGATGTCCGGCGCTCGGCTTAGGAATCTCCCCACGTAACTACCCCAGACACTCCAGTAACTTGTGAGCCGTTCGCGCCTGTCCTACGCTTTGCCCCATGTCTTTCGAGCCATGGCAACCGCAGGCGACCGACACGTCCAAGGGCAGCGCGGATTTGAAACCGGCGGACGAAGATGTAATCCGCACCCTGGCGGAAATAGAAAAAGCGTCCAGCGAGAATCCATCTGCCGCCGCGAATACCCCCATTGGCCCGGGTGAGCCGGCTGTGAAGGTTCTCAAGAGTACGCCCAACGCTACATTTCTCGCGGCCGCTATCGCCGTTGCGATGGTGGTCGTAGCCCTGAATTTCGTGGGAAAGAAGATGTCGGCGGGACACTATTCTCGCGGACGACGAGCGCTGGTTTCACGCTCGACTGTCGATTCGAGCCTGCAGACCGAGGCCGAACAGCTACTGCAAAAGTTAGCGTCAGGAGACGCGAGCGCTGCCGATGAAATCCTTAGCCGCTCCGCTTCCTGGACCGGCAAAACCCAGCGCTCTTCCAATATCACCCAATCCATTACCGTCGGGATCAACCTCCCCGACCTGCATGCCCGCGAAGCAGCCTTGCAAGCCGAACTGGCGGTGGACGGAGTTACGCAGGACGAAGCCGGCCTGAAGTTTCTGGAGCAATCGGTGGGCAACCCCGACCAGCGCGCCTGGGCTTTATGGATGCTGGGAGCAATCGGCAATCGTGGCGTGGATCCGGTGCACACCGCCAAGATCATCGGCGCTTATTTGTCCGATCCTGCGATCGAGATTCGAGCGGCCGCCGTAAATGGATTGGCGCTCGTCGGAACTGACGAAACCATTCCCATGATGCTGGACCGTTTCCGCAATGATCCGTCCCCGGTCGTGCAGGAACGCGCGGCCTGCGCCATCGCCGAGTCCGGCATGTACACCCACCAGCAGCGCATGACGGCAGCCGCCAGTCTGGTCGGGTGGATCGATGATTCCTTGCTCAGTGCGCAGCAGCGAGCCTGGAACTTCCAGGCTCTTCACGATATTTCGGGGCAAAATCTGGGCAGCGATTCCGCAGCCTGGCGCACCTGGTATGAAGGCGCGAAATAGTCTCAAGCCACGCTCTTAGGTCGACTCCAGACGTTGAGGGTAGCGCGATCGCTCACTGCTCAACGGCTGCGCCTTGTCAGTCCTTCCGAGCAATTGCGTAGTAGCCGCTCCGCGTCTGAATCTTGTATCCCTGCTTCGAACGCAGCTCAATCTTGCGGAACGATCCATCCTGGGTATTGTTGACTGGAGTGTAGCCGACGTTGTACTGGCTGCGCAGCTCCTTGGCGATCTGATCGAACGCGTCCTTCAGCTTGTCGTACTTGTTCCCGACCTCGATGACGCGCCCGCCAGTTTCGCTCGCTAATTTCTTCATCTCCGAATCGCCGGAGTAGCCAAAGCCGCCATAAAACCCGCGATCGGCGATCAGCAGCACATACACAATCGAGTCTGACTTTTGCGCCGCTTCAATGGCGTCCCGGTTTCGCAACTGGCTGCCCTGATCCTCACCGTCCGTCAAGAGGATCATCGCCTTACGCCCCACCTCATGCGCGAGCTGATCGTGCGCGGCCAGATACACCGCGTCATAGAGCAGCGTGCCGCGCGGATTGCTGGTTGGGATCGGACCGCCGCCGAGGCCGGGTATACCGCCCCCGCTTCCTCCGCCGGTGTTAATCCTGGCTTTTTCCAGAGCCGCCTTCAGGCGGTGAACGTCGTTGGTGAAATCCTGCAGCAAGTCCACGTTGACATCGAAGTCGATGACAAAGGCCTCGTCTTTGTCGCGCAGAATGTTATTCAAGAACGCCCCGCCAACTTCCTTTTCCATTTCCAGCACACGCGCCTGGCTGCCGCTGGAGTCGATCAGAATGCCCAGGGTCAGCGGCAAGTTACTCTCCGCAGTGAAATATTTAATGGTCTGCGGCTTGCCATCCTCGAGAAGCTCGAAATCGTTCTTGGTCTGATTCGGAATGAGGGCGCCTTTTTTGTCCTTCACGTTGAAGAACAGTTGCACCACGTTTACCCGAACCTTCAGGGTCTCCATGGACTGATCGTCGTTCTGCTGCTCTTTGGTTTGGTCGCGCAGGACCGGGGTGGAGGAATCCTGAGCGGGCGCGAAGGGGCCAACCGCCGTAAGCAGAAACAGAGCACAAGACCAAGCCAGTATGTGGGTTCTGAGCATTTACGAAATTCTCGTGGAACTTTTGTTAGTCTATTCCTGTAAGGTTAGATGCACCAATCTAAAGGGTTTGAGCATCCCAAGGGATAGACGGTTGCCTGCATTGGAGAAGAAGACATTGATTCAATGGGCTGGGAAACGGTTCCGGGCGCGCATATCGCTGCTCGCATTGTTTTTCACGGTGGGACTGGTCAGCGCG
>QIAI01000192.1:2598-7569 GCA_003224995.1 Acidobacteriota bacterium | reverse complement strand
TTCCGGCATTCAGATTTCCACCGAAACCACGGATCTGGAAAAGCTGACTCTTTTTCTGGAGGCGACTCGAAAACTGAACACTGTCGGTGTGCTGGATGAAATCCTGGTCACGCTGGTCGACACCACGCTAAAGCTGATTCGCGCCGAGCGCGGGTACGTGTTTTTGAAGGATGAGGAAGGCAACTTACGCCTGGCGGCGGGACGCAATTCTAAAGGCGAGGCCCTGCTGGATGACAAGACAATCTCGCATTCGATTCTGGATGAAGCTCTGAAGTCGAATTCTGAGTTCCTGTTCACGGATACCAGCCAATCGCTGGATCTGGCCGTGCGCCAGAGCATTGTGGCTTACGATCTGCGCACCGTCATTTGCATGCCTCTGCGCAAACCACAAGTGCAAACCACGCGCGACGCTCCTCTGGTCTCGTCCAATACTCAAGAGGTGACGGGGGCCCTTTACCTGGATTCACGATTCGCCTCGCGAGACATTTCGAGCGTAAGTCACGACATTCTGCGCGTGATCGCGACCGATGCGGCGTCGCTGATTGAAAACGCGCGGCTCGTACAGGCGGAAGAAGTCTCGCGGCGCTATCAGCAGGAACTTGCGATCGCGGCATCGATTCAGCAGCGACTGATGGCCGTGACCATCCCGGAAGTGCCGTTTGCGAAAATGCGCGGCCGGAATTTGTCCTGCAAAGAAATTGGTGGCGACTTTTTCGACGTGGTGAACACCGAAGATGGATTGGCCGTGGTGCTGGCCGACGTCAGCGGCAAGGGTGTGTCCGCGGCCGTGTTGGCGTCCACCTTGCAGGGAATGGTGTACGCGCATCTGATTGCGCGCATGCCGCTGACCGACATCATGGCGTCGGTGAACCGCTTTTTCACCCAGAAGCACCTTGGCGAGAAATATGCGACGGTGCTCATCACAAAAATCCATCAGGATGGAGTACTCGAGTATGTGAATTGCGGTCATGTGCCGCCGCTGCTGGTTTCCGGCAGCCAGGTCAGCCGGCCGCAGCACGGCAATTTGCCGGTGGGATTGTTGGCGGATGCCACCTATGAAAGCGATCGAGTGCACTTGAAACCAGGAGATCGGTTCATTCTGGTAACCGATGGTGTGACCGAGGCGGAGAATGCCAGAGGCGACTTTTACGATAACGAGCGACTGGAGGCGGTCGCTGCGGTGTCGCCCACGCTCGAGGATATCTTTGCGTCGGTATCGACCTTTTGTGAAGGAAATCCCTTGGGGGATGATTGTACGGTGGTGGAATTGTTGTATACGGGGTAGAGCCTGCCTTCCGAACTTTTTCTGATTTAAATCTGACTCCATGTGAAGCACGCACTGGTCGGCATGCGTAGGTTGCTGGCCGGTTACTCCTCCAATTCTTTCTGCAATGGCGGAACGCCCGCGAGAACCGGCGAGATGCCGGCCGACTATTCGACCACGACTCTGTAGTCCACTCCCTCCCATCGGTCTTCCGCATCCCAGTGAAAAGTGAAGACCATGGGATGCGCGACTGGCAGCTTGTTGGTGGGAATGTCGACGATGTGCACACCTAATTTTGTGTCCCGCGTATGGGTGTCAAAGCTGGTTTTCCAATCGTCTGTGCTCCAATGAACCAGGGCAGGGGAAAGCAGAGCGATGCGGAGTTTTTTGCCGCAGGGCAGGGTGCGAGCTTTGTTGTTGAAGAGCCACAGGAAGAAATCACAACGACGCTTTTCGACCAGGTAGCGCTGCACGGTTTGAGGCGGCTGATCGAAGACGCGGCCATCGCGCAAGGAGCGGCGTAGCTTGATGTACTCGGAGTGCGCCCACACCAGAGGGCAAGCCGAGCCAGTGGGCTTGCCCCTGAAAAGTTCTAGCTCTGGAATGTCGGGGCCGTCCCAGACTTGTTCGGGGATGAGGCGACTGGCACCGGCGGTCGAGCTTTCCATCAGGCGTAAAAGGGCATCTGCAAACTCCGGCCGGCCGGCCGCTATTTCATAATGCGCGCGCTCGCCCGCCAGCAGTGGCCAGGGGCGGCCGACGCCCCTGCCGTCAAAAGGGCTGCCGTCTTCGTGCTCGCCATAGCCGTCGCCGTTGTACCGATACCAGCATGGTCCCTGGGGAAGCTTCGCCCGCAAAAGAGCGTCCACGACTTTGATGGTGTTGAGAATCCTGGGGTCGTCAGGAGCGCGCAGGCCGAAGCGGACCAAAGCGAGAGAGTCAGGGCTGATGACCTGCGTGGCGCGTACGGTGCCCTGGTCCGGCGTGCGATTCTTTATAGGGACGAAGCCCTGCAGCGGAGAGGCAGCTCCGTCGCCTGCATCCGGCGCGATGCGGACGTAATATCCCTCCACGCCGATCTGGCGCGCCAGATCGCCATCGATGGCGTAGGTCCAGCGTTCAATGTTGTCATTCCAACTGTCAGCCGTTTCGCGCAGGTAGGCGGCAGGTATGACCTCGCCAACGAGGTCCGCTATGTCCGCGGCCGCCAGCAGTGCGGCAATCTCAACCGAGAGTGTAAACGGAGAGTAGCCGCCGTCTTCTTCCCACCGGTCTTGCTGAGTGACCGGACCATTGCGCACGATGAAGCTGGCGGCGTTGCGCACCATGGGCCACCAGCGATGCAAATCGCCGAGTAGATGGAGCGCTTCCCGGCGCAGCAAATCAAGCAGCAGGATGGGAAAAGCGGTCTCGTCCATCTGGATGCCGCCCCAATAGGAGCGGCCGTCGAGCCAGAGATTTTGCGCCCAATGTCCGTCGGCTTCCTGGGTCGCTTCGAGATAGCGCAGCACACGCAGAGCATCCACCAGCGCTTCTCCTGCAACCAACGCACCGGCCGTTTCGACCAGATCGCGCGGCCAGACCAGGTGATAGCCGCCCAAGTCTTCGTCCCCTTTGTTAAATCCCCAGGGGATGGAGAGGCTGGCGATGATTCCGCCCACGAAATCTTTTGACTCGTGCGTACGCAGTACCGCCATGCTGGTGCGATAAAGATCGTTATCCCGGCTCGGCTGATCGAGCGCTAGCAGGTTAGCGTGCCAGGATTTCCACTGGCGAACGAAGTGATCGCGGATCTCGTCGCCGTCCTCCAATAGAGAAGAGAGCACTTGCTGGCCGGCTTCCCAGCAGTTGCGGCCGAAGCCTAGCGCCAGAACGAACCGGCCCTTGCATGCGGCCAAGTCGATTTCGCCGGTAAGGGCCAGATTGCCGTTTTCGGCGCGGGTGTAGTTCCAGGTCAGGCGGAAATTCTGCGAGAGGTCTTGCCAACCGTCGGAGTAGCCGACAAAGCCCAGTCACGCTTTGCGAACAGCATGGGATGCCCCTTGTAATCTCCAACCCAGCCCGTGTTGCCGAATCCCCAGTTCGCCAAGTGCGGCGCCAGCAGCGCATAACAGCGGTAGTCCGCTAGCGTTCCCAGCAAAGGCTCGAAACGGATTCGCTGCAGGACAACGTGCCGGTACGGATCGCTGAAAACTTCTTTATGGATACGATAGCGACCGTCGAGGCTGGTATTAGTCAGTTGATAAGCCGGAATGCCGGGCTCATAGGGAACGTTGTCGTAGGTGCAATGCCGTTTCTCTTCGGAAAAATAGCTGTTGCCGTCGGTGATGATCAACCCGAGGTCCCGGGTGCAGGCCTGGTCGACGCGAGGGAAGTAGACCTCGTTCAGGATTCCGTGGCTCAGGGTGTACCAGACGCGGCTGTGCGGATTCAGAGCCGTGCCCAACCCAGACTTGGTGCTTGATGTCCAGCGGGGTGGAATCCCAGGCCAGCCAGGTGCGAAGCGATCAGCGTTCTCGCTCAATTTCGATCTTCCTCACGAAAGGCGCAGCGGGGAAGGCCCGCTGTTCATCAGAAATTCACGCTTTTGTAACAGCACTGTAACACTCGCTCAATAGAACCGAGGGGAAAGTCAATCATCAGGAGGATTCATCGAGTGATACGACGAAGCGCGCTGCTTGTTCTTTGCCTGGCCCTGGCAATGCCTGCTGTGGCACAAACCACGCTGAACGGAGCCGGCGCCACGTTTCCCTATCCCATGTACTCGAAGTGGTTCAGCGAATATCACAACGCGCATCCTGACATTCAGATCAACTACCAGTCAATCGGGAGCGGCGGTGGCATCCGGCAGGTGCTGGCCGGAACGGTGGACTTCGGCGCCAGTGATGGGCCGATGTCCGACGAACAACTGTCGCAATCGAAGGTAAAAATTCTCCACGTTCCGACAGTTCTGGGCGCGGTCGTTCCCGCCTACAACGTACCGGGTGTTTCCAATGAATTGCAGTTCACTCCCGAGGTACTGGCGGGAATCTTTCTGGGCAAGATCACTAACTGGAATGACAAGGCGATTGCGTCGGCCAATCCGGGGGTGAAATTTCCGGACCAGTCGATCATCATTGTCCATCGCGCCGACGGTAGCGGCACGACCTACATTTTTACCGACTATCTGTCGAAAATCAGCACGGAGTGGGCCGCGGGGCCGGGGAAGGGAACATCGGTCAAATGGCCGGTAGGCGTCGGCGGCAAAGGCAACGAAGGCGTAGCGGGCGTGGTTCGGCAAATGCCAGGCACGATTGGCTACGTCGAGTTGATCTATGCCGTGCAAAACAAGATTCCGTACGGCAGCGTAAAGAATTCGGCGGGATCGTTTGTGAAGGCCTCGCTGGAAAGCGTGACTGCTGCGGCAAGCTCGATGAAGACCATGCCAGCGGACTTCCGCGTCTCGATCACCAACGCTCCGGGCAAAGATGCCTATCCAATTTCGAGCTTCACCTGGCTGCTGATCCCGGCGCAATCGAAGGACGCCGCGAAAGGGAAGATCATTACGGACTTCCTGAACTGGATGGTGGACGACGGGCAGAAAATGACGGCAGCTTTGACCTATGCGCCATTGCCAACCAGCGTGGCGGAAAAAGTGAAGGCCGAGATCAAGCAAGTACGTTAGCGAAAGCAAATCGTTGTGATTCGGGGCACAAGGTGACGTTTCA
>QIAI01000192.1:0-2522 GCA_003224995.1 Acidobacteriota bacterium | reverse complement strand
AAGAGGATTGCTAGGGAATTGCTAGTATGTCCACTAACTAAATAGACTTTAGGATGTATAATTTTTCGAATCTCAGCTTCACTAGGAAGGAACTGGAATGAAACGCCTACTGCAGTGGACCACGGTTTTTCTCCTGAGCTCGCTGGCTCTCGCGCAAAATGCCACGCCTGGTTCACCGACCCCCAACTCGCCCTCGCAGCCTGCAGTGACGGCTGCCGATATCCAAGCCTTGAAAGATGCGCTGGCTGCGCAGCAACAACAGATTCAGCAACTGCAGCGAGCCCTGGCGGAACGCGACCAGACCGCACAGGCAAGACAGCCGGAAGCGCAACCTGCGGAAACGCCCCACCTGGAATTGGCGAGTTCTGTTTCCGCCTCGCCGGCGTCAATACAAAATCCTCCGCCGGTACAGGCCGCGCAAGTTTTGCAGGGCGCCCAAGGTGTGGAAGCGGGAAGTTCCGACCAGCGCATCCGTAACCTCGAAAGGCAGATCAAGGGTTTGGGTCCGATCAATTTCAGTGGCGACGTGCGGCTTCGCGCGGAACCCTTCTTCGGCGGTCCGACCGATGGGTCTCTGGATCGCATGCGTGGCCGTATCCGAGCGCGCTTCAACGCAACCGCAGATTTAGGTTCTCAGTTTCGAACGGGTATCACCCTGGCAACGGGAGACCTCAATGATCCCGTCTCCACGAATCAAAATATCACCGGCTTCTACACTCGTAAGGCGATCGCGCTCGATCAAGCCTTCGTTCAATTCAAACCGAATGAGTTCAAGGCGCTTACGTTGACCGCCGGCAAGTTCGGCTATCCCTGGTACAACACCGAGCTCACGTGGGACAAGGATCTCAATCCTGAAGGTGCGGCGCAGAGCCTGGCATTTAAACTGAACACGCCGGTCCTCAAGCGAGTGGCGCTGATTGGATTTGAGTTGCCCTTCGCGGAAGTAGCCGGAACCGCGGTGAACGGCAAGCGCATCGCTCAGCGCAGACTACCTGGAACCTGTTCCCGCACGTTAGCCTGAGCGCCTATTCCGGATACTATGATTTTCGTGGTTCAGACGCGATCGCGATTGCCCTGTCGCGCGCCAACAGTAAAAATCCGCAAACCCCGGTCACCGGGCTTCTACCGCTAAACTCCAGCAATCCAGTGCAGAACTCTCTTTACGTAACCACGGCGACGAACGTGGTCACGATTGGAGGAACAGCTTATCCGACCGGAGTGACGTCCGTTACCAATGCGCAATTCGCTTCGAAGTTCGGATTGTTCGACAACCTTGCACGCTTCGACATCGATACGGGGCACCCGCGAGTTCCGTTGGCATTGATCGGTGACTACGTGCAAAATACGCAGGCTTGCGGCAATCTGGGAAACATTCTCACGGCGCCGGCGAACACCACCTCCCAGACTTTCAAACAGACCAGGAATGCAGCTTGCAACTCTCATCAACGGCGCGGCTATTGGGCCGAAGCCAGGCTCGGCCGTCTGCAGGAGAGGGGAGACTTCCAAATCGGATATACGCGCATCTTTATTGAGCGCGAAGCGGTGTTGGGCAACTTTAATTACAGTGAATTGAGGCAGGGAACCAATGTCACGCAGCATCGGGTTGATGCGTTTTACCAACTCGAGCGCAACGTACAGCTGGGCTTTAATTCGCTGGTCGGCCGTCCTCTCGCGAGCAGCGAGCCGTGGCTGACGCGCTTGCAGTTTGATGTGGTTTATATCTTCTGACCTGGGCGATTTGCGCTGAGATTCGCGCCACGCACGACAGCAGCCTTCGCATGGCGATCGAACGCCGCCGGAGCGACGGACATCCTCGGCCTGTCCAGGCGGGCGAGGACGTCCACCTCTCCCCCTCTGCTCTCATTGCATCCAGATCGATGATTCCGCCGCGCGCGCAGTTGACGGGTCGCACAAATGCTGTGGTTTTCCTCTTCAAAGCATCAACTCCAACGCTGTTTTATACTATGAGGCTGTATAGCTGTTCTCCTTGCATTCTGCCCGAGAGTCTCAGTGCATCATGGTCCGTCCTTTAATTGATAGTCCGTCGAATTTCATCAACCGGGAACTGTCCTGGCTGGAGTTCAATCGCCGCGTGCTGCAGGAAGCGGGGGACGTCAACAATCCCTTATTGGAAAGGCTGAAGTTTCTTTCCATTTCGGCCAGCAATCTCGATGAGTTCTTCGAAGTTCGGGTGGCCTCCCTGGTACAGCAAATCGAGGATGGCTACAACGAAGGCGCTGCCGACGGTCTGACCCTGATGGAAGAGCGCGACCGGATCAACCGGGAGACGCACGACTTTGTGGACGAGCAGTATGACTGCTGGAACGGCCATCTTCGACCGACACTTGCGGAGCACGGAATTCGGGTGCTTGGGTTACATGAACTGGACGCCGCGGCTAAATCATTCGTCGAAGAATACTGTGAGCGGGAGCTGGATCCGCTGTTGACACCAGTCACTGTGGATCCGGCGCATCCCTTTCCGCGCGTGATTAACAAAGCGTTGTGTGTTGCGTTCCTGTTGC
>QIAI01000191.1 GCA_003224995.1 Acidobacteriota bacterium | reverse complement strand
AGCGCTTCACCGACGCGGCAGGAGACCCTCTCACGCCGGAAGGGATCCTCAAGCTGACAGACCAGCAACTTCGGGCCGTCGGGCTCTCCAAGCAGAAATCGTCCTACCTGCGGGACCTGGCAGCCAAAACCCAGTCCGGATCGCTTAATTTCGACAAGCTGGCCGACATGACGGAGGCGGAAATCATCGCTCACCTCACCCAGGTCAAGGGCATCGGGGTGTGGACCGCCCACATGTTCCTGATGTTCACCATGCGCCGCCCCGATGTATTACCAACCGGCGATTACGGCATCCAGGTCGCGATCAAAAAGCACTACCGCAAGCGCAAGCTACCCAAGCCCAAAGATATGGAAAAGATCGCCAAGACCTGGTCGCCGTACCGCTCGGTTGCCTGCTGGTATCTCTGGCGCAGCCTGGACATCAAGACGATTTGAAGCCAACCAGCGTTGATCGCCGCAATTCGGTGCCGTGGAATCCCACCCTAACGTCGCAAAGTGCGCGACGTTAGGAGGGCACCCGGCAAGATGGAAAAGCCGATCAGCGTTCATCTGCGAAATCTGCGGCCGGAACAGGAAATCAGCGTTCATCTGCGTAATCTGCGGCCTAATGGCCCGATTCTTTGCGGCTGCTTGCGGTCCTTTGTGGTTAAATGAGTCCTGTGAGCGAGCAGAAGATCCGCGTGCTGGTAGCCAAGCCCGGCCTCGATGGCCATGACCGCGGGGCCAAGGTGATTGCACGGGCGCTGCGCGACGCGGGCATGGAAGTTATCTACACCGGCTTGCGGCAAACGCCGGAAATGGTGGTGAATGCGGCGCTCCAGGAAGACGTCGACGTCATCGGTTTGTCGATTCTCTCCGGCGCGCATAACGCCATCGTGCCCCGGGTGGCGGCCCTGCTCAAGCAAAACAAGATGGACGACGTGCTGCTTCTGGTCGGAGGAATCATTCCTGACCAGGACATGGATGGCCTGAAGAAGTCTGGCGTGGCCGCGATTTTCCAGCCCGGCACCGCCATGAACGATATCGTCAAGTTTATCCGCGAGCATGTGAAGCCGCGCGGAGTACCAGCTGGGTAGCCGCAGGTCACGGCATGAGGCGTTGAGGTAAGCGTAAGAACACTGCATTCCCGGTCCTCGAAAGCGATTTTCCCCAGGGTCCTTCCGAGTACTCCAAAAAGCTATGATTGATCTTCCCGCAACTCGCTTGCGCGACATTCTTGCGCACACTGTCGGGCCGACGCCGTGGTACTGGCAGACTTTTCCGGCGATCACCTCGGCGGCTCGGCAGCGCCTGGACTGGACGTTTCAAGGCGAGCAAGTGACGCTCGGACTCGAACAGGAACCGGATAAAGTCCGCATCGCGCTGAACACGTATTGCCGGCCGTTCTACGTGCCGCCGTCGTATCTGGGCATCTGGTGCCCGGAGGGAAGAAGTATTCGCCTGGCCTGCTTCGATCCCGACACGCTCAAGGCATTCGACGTGGCCGAGCTGGCGGGATGGTTCAAACAGTCGGCGGACCGCATCTATTCGCATACGGCTCCGGTTGCGGAGTTCGAAATTAGGCTGGACCTCGAGGCGGGAACGCACAAAATCAATGTTCCGGCTGAGTTTGCCGATGTAGAAGAGTTGATCCTTCCGACCAGCTACAAGGCGATGTCGCAGGATGATCCGGCGTTCGCGCTATTCGTGCTGTATCCGCATGCCGGCCTAGTCGAGGTGCTTCCGCAGAAATGGTTCACCGCCGCGCAGTACCGGGTGGGCCAGCAATGGATCACGCGCGCGGCACGCGATCCCGAATCGCATCGCATCGTGGGCGAGTGTCACGGAGTGGGCACGTTCTTGCTCGAAGAAGATGGCTGCCGGTTGGAACGCTGGCTGGACAAGGCCGGCTCTTAGAAGGTGGCGAGATTCGCGTTGGCATGAGGGCACTCGCTTTGGGAACTGGCGCGTATCTGGGCGCCGCTTTAGCGGTGCCGTAAATGGTCTTTAATGGATTGCTCCATTAGGGGCGGGGACGAGGTCAAGGTACGAACTTGAAAGGCATGCCCAACACGCTTCTGGTCGTGATGCTGGCCATGCTTTGCCTCCCCATGCCTGCTTCCGCCGAAGGATTTCTTGCCTCTTTCATTCTGCATCCCATCCGCCGCGAAATTGATGCGCAACAGATTGCCGAGGCGGATCGCTCGTTCGCACAAGCCCATGCAACCCGCGAAGACCTGGCGGTCACCGCGCCCGACGGCATAATTCTCCGCGGCTGGAAGGTTCGGGCCGCTCAACCCAACGGCGATTGGGTGCTGCTGCTGCACGGTCGTTCCCAGAATCGTTTATCGATGATTCAATACGCGAACTTTCTTCTCCCTTCGGGCTACAGCGTCGTTATGATGGACGCCCGCGCGCACGGCGAGAGTGGCGGCGCCATCTCGACCTATGGGCACGTGGAACGCTACGATGAGCGCGCCATCGTCGACGCACTCACGGCCACGGAACATCCCCACCGAATTTTGGCCTTGGGTGAATCGATGGGAGCGGCGGTGGCGCTGCAATCGGCGGCCCTGGATCCGCGCATCGATGCCGTCGTAGCCGAGGGTGCATTCTGCAACCTCCATGAAGTCATCTTCGATTACGCAGGTTTGCGCTTGAGCGCTTTTCTAGTCAAGACTTTCTTCCGCCCGGCGGCGATTATGGCAGTGCACCAGGCCGAACATAAGGCTGGCTTCCGCTTCGATGAAGTCTCTCCCGAGGCCTCGGTAGCGGCGCGCAAGTTCCCGATCATGCTCATCTCCGGCCTCAGCGATCACAATGTTCCCAGGCGGCATGCCGAGGCGATTTTCCAGGCCGCTGCCGGACCCAAAGAATTGTGGCTGGTTCCGAAAGCCCGCCATCAGAAAGCCCTGCAGACCGCGCCCCGGGAATTCCAGACGCGAGTGCTGAGCTTCTTCTCACACGCCCAGCTTGCGTCCCGCTGAACGCGAATCGCTCGTGCCTACCCACCTGCAAATCGACGATCCTGGGGGATTTCGCAGGCTCCAATTGATCTCTGCCGACCAGACCAATCGCCTGACTCGAACCTGCGTGCTCGATATGATCGAAGCTCTGCGCGGCTTCGAACGCGCTCCCAAACCGCTCATCATCACCGTCAATCCCAGGTTTTTCTCCGCGCCATCGCATTCGCCCACATGGGTCAAGAACTGATGAATGCCATCGCGCATTTCCCCGAACCCGTCTATGCGGCCATTCACGGCTACTGCATGGGTGGGGGACTCGATTTGGCGCTCGCGTGTCATCGCCGCATCGCCTCCGCCCACGCCGTCTTTGGACATCGCGGCGCAGCCTTGGGTCTCGTGACAGGCTGGGGAGGTACGCAGCGGCTGCCCCGGCTCGTGGGCAAAGGGCGGGCACTGGCCATGTTCGTCGCGGCAGAGAAACTTCACGCCGCCAACGCGCTGGCCGCTGGCTTGATTGATGACCTCGCGGAAGATCCATTGGCCGAGGCGGCCCGCCTTATTGACGCACTCTCCAATCGTCCGTCTCCAGTTGCAAGTCGGTAGCTGCCTCCGGCCTTAGTCGTGCATTCAAGGATCGGCAGTCGACAATCATTCAGCAAGTTCGGGCTGTTAGCTGGGGACGGACGACCGAAGACCGACGACCGAAGGCCGACGACTAAGCTCCGTTTGCGCCTGCGCGCTCCGCTGGTATACCGTAATTTGTTTGCAGTCATCCAACCATGGCAGACCGTAATCAAGTCTCAGAGTCCACCGCCACGACCAGCCTCTTGCCTTCCAAGGTGGATCCCACCTCGGCAAAGTTCGAGGCCAACATGAGATTCATGGCGGACCTGGTTTCTCACATACGCAATGAGGAAGAGAAAATCCGTGAGGGCGGAGGCCCCAAGGCCATCGAGAGCCAGCATGCCAAGGGCAGGCTGACCGCGCGCGAGCGTATTCACCTGCTGGTCGATCCAGGAACTTTCTTCGAACTCGGAAGCTACGCCGCATTTGGCATGTATGAAGAATGGGGCGGCGCGCCTTCCGCGGGGGTCGTCACCGGCCTGGCGCGAGTTCACACCCGTCTGGTGATGATCATCGCAAACGATGCCACCGTGAAAGCCGGCGCGTTTTTTCCCATGACGTCGAAGAAAGTCATCCGCGCGCAGAATATTGCAATCGAGAATCGCGTTCCCACCATGTACCTGGTCGACTCCGCGGGCGTTTTCCTTCCCCTGCAGGAAGACGTGTTTCCCGACACCGATGATTTCGGCCGCGTGTTCCGCAACAACGCGGTGATGTCGGCCCTGGGCATCCCGCAGATCGCGGCGATTATGGGCATGTGCGTCGCCGGTGGCGGCTACCTGCCGGTGATGTGCGATCACGTGCTGATGACCGACGGCAGTGGACTGTTTCTTGCGGGGCCCGCGCTGGTGCAAGCTGCGATCGGTCAGAAATACTCCGCGGAAGAGTTGGGCGGCGCGGAAATGCATGCCGCCATCAGCGGCACCGTGGATTACCGCGAAACCAATGACGAGGCGTGCATCGCGCGTATCCGCGCCATCGTGGAGAAGTGGGGCTATCGCCGGCAGTCGCCCTGGGATCGTCGAAAGCCCGAGGAGCCCGCGCTGGCCGCCGAAGAAATTTACGGCATTTACGATTCTTCTTCTGCGCGTCCCTACGACATGAAAGAAGTATTGGCCCGCGTGGTCGACGCCGGTCGCTTCGACGAGTACAAGCCGGAATATGGCAAGACCCTCATTTGCGGATACGCGCGCATTGGCGGGTTCGCCGTCGGCATCGTGGCCAATCAAAAGTTGCACGCGCAGCAAGTCGACCACGAAGGCCACAAGCGCATGGAATTCGGCGGCGTGATTTACACCGAGTCGGCAGAAAAGGCCGCCCGTTTCATCATGGACTGCAACCAGAATCTCATTCCCCTGGTGTTCTTTCACGACGTGAACGGATTCATGGTGGGACGCGATGCGGAATGGAGCGGGATCATCAAGGCCGGCGCGAAAATGGTGAATGCAGTCTCAAATTCAGTGGTGCCAAAAATAACCGTGATCGTCGGCGGCTCGTTTGGCGCCGGACACTACGCCATGTGTGGCAAGGCTTATGATCCGCGCTTCGTGTTTGCGTGGCCCTCCGCCAAGTACGCCGTCATGAGCGGAGATTCCGCGGCAGCCACGCTGGTCGAGATCAAGATCAAGCAATTAGAACGTAGCGGCAAGAAACTCAGCGAAGAAGAAAAGAAAGAACTCTTTGAGTCGGTGAAACAAACCTACGACCAGCAAACCGACCCTCGCTACGGCGCCGCCCGCTTGTGGATCGACAGGATCATCGACCCCATCGAAACCCGGGAAGCCATCGCTCAGGCACTGGAAGCCGCGGCGTTAAATCCCGACGTGCCCGAGTTTAAAGTGGGAGTTTTACAAACATGAATTGAGAAATTGGGAAATTTGGAAATTGAGTAAATTGTAATCGGGTAATTTGTAATTTGAAAATCGCCTACCGGGGTGGCGGACGGTATTGCATGATTCACAATACAGTTTGCTATGGGACTTCACATTGCAATCTGACTGCGCGCACGTCGAAGTTTTGGGCTAAGAGCTAATGGCTGATTCCGTAAAGCTCGTTGAATGTCCCCGGGATGCCTGGCAAGGCCTCCAGGGCCAGATCCCTGCTTACATCAAGACGGAATATTTGAAAGCCCTGATCAGCGTGGGATTCAAGCACATTGACGCGGTCTCGTTCGTTTCACCGAAAGCCGTTCCGCAGATGGCGGATTCCGAAGAAGTGCTGAAAGAAGTTGATCCTCCCGATGACGTAGAGATCATCGGCATCGTCGTCAACGAAAAAGGCGCTCAGCGCGCGGTTGAGACCAAGGCCGTCAGCACTCTGGGATTTCCCTACTCGATCTCGCCCACCTTCCTGCAGAACAACCAGCGCCAGAGCCTGGAAGAAGCGATCGAAGAAGTGGAGAAGATCGGCAAAGTTGGGGGCGACGCGGGCCTCGATGCCGTGGTCTACATTTCGATGGCGTTCGGCAATCCCTATGGTGATTTGTGGAGCGTCGATGAACTGGTCGAGGCGGTGGGCCTGCTCGAATCGGAAAGCATTCGCGTCATTTCCCTGGCTGACACGGTAGGCATGGCGACGCCCGAACAGGTGCACGATGTGGTCGCGGCGGTTCTCGCCAGGTATGGCTACCTGGAAATCGGCGTACATCTGCACAGCCGGCCGGAACAAGCCTTAGAAAAAATTCTGGCCGCGTATGACGCGGGCTGCCGTCGCTTCGATTCCGCCATCGGGGGCCTCGGCGGATGCACCTTCGCGCAGGATGCGCTGGTAGGAAATATTCCCACCGAAAAAGTTTTGGAAGCGCTCGCGCAAAGAGGAGTCACGCCACCGATCACGCGCTCGTTGGACTCCCTGCTCAAAGCGACCGCAGGCATCGCGGCAAAGTATAGTGCTTCCTCGGCTGCGGACTAAACATCCTCCTCGCTCTCCCGAATTCGTCATCCCGCGAACATTTGTGATCCCTCTCAAAGGTTTGTCATCCCCCTCCCAAATTTGTCATCCTGAGCGCAGCGAAGGACCTGCTTTTCCCTATGCGGTGCTACTACGTGTACATCATGGCCAGCAAGTCCAGAGTGCTCTACATCGGCATCACCGAACGACATCCATCGCCGCGTCTGGGAACACAAGCACAACATCACTCCCCGCTTCACCAGCAAATACCGCATCCACCGCCTTGTATACTTTGACAGTTTCAAGTACGTTGGCAACGCCATCGCGTGAGAGAAACGCCTTAAAGGTTGGTTGCGCGAGAAAAAGGTGCCTTGATTCGCGCTGCCAATCCGACGTGGGAAGATCTCAGCGAAGGTTGGTTCGATCCGATCCGCTTCCATCCCAATGCCGGCGAAAAGCAGGCGCGTCAAAGAGAGCTTGCGCCAAGTGCCCTACAGCCACATCCAACTCGGCTACGACGCTGGCATTGCGACCCTCACCCTGAATCGTCCCGAGAAGCGCAACGCGATCAGCTACGAACTCATTCAGGAACTGCTCGCCGCCTTTGCAGAGGTCAGCAACTCCCCCGCCTTGGTGCTGATCCTCACCGGCGCTGGCAAAGCATTCTGCTCGGGCATGGATCTCGACAATCTGAAGGCCCTCATCGGGCGCACTCCCGAGCAGAGCCTGGAAGACTCGCAGATCATGGCGAAGCTTTTCCGCACGCTCTATGATTTCCCAAAGCCGACCATTGCTGCCGTGAACGGCACTGCCGTGGCTGGCGGTACCGGCCTCGCGACTCTCTGCGATTTCACCCTGGCGGTTCCCGAAGCGAAATTCGGCTACACCGAGGTACGCATCGGCTTCGTACCCGCAATTGTCTCCACATTTTTATTGCGTCAGGTGGGCGAAAAAATCGCCCGCGATCTCTTGCTGACAGGAAGGCTCTTCGATGCCCAGGAAGCCTTGCGCATCGGCCTGATTACGGAAATTGTCCCGGCAGAGAATCTAACCAAGCGAGCCCGCGAGCTCGCTACCCAGTTGATGGAAAACAGCCCCGCTTCGTTGCGCTATACCAAGCGCTTGTTGAGCGCGGCCGCCCGGGCCGAGTTGGACGCGCAAATCGACGACGCCGTGCGCGAGAACGCCGCCATTCGCTCGACCGCCGATTTCCGCGAGGGCATCTCGTCCTTTCTCGAGAAACGCAAGCCCAACTGGAGTTCGAAGGCATGAGCGAGCCTCGTACCGGCATCGCGAACGCGAGCACAGGTTCGCGCGCTATCATCAACGAGACACGCATCCGCGTCCGCTATGCCGAAACCGATCAGATGGGCGTGGTCTATCATGCCAATCATTTCATTTGGTTCGAGGTCGGCCGCGTGGAATTGCTGCGGCAGTTGGGATTCTCCTACAAAGATATGGAACAACAGGACNNNTTTCATCGCCGTCGTCGACGCACGCTGCCGCTACAAGGCGCCGGCAGTCTACGACGACGAGATCACCGTGCGCACCTGGCTGAAGAATATTCGCGAATCGGTGATTCACTTCGGCTACGAACTGCTGCGGCAAGATGGAACACTGCTCGCGGAAGGAGAAACCACGCACATCGTCGCTGACGCGCAGATGCAGAAGACCACGTTGCCAGAAAAGTATATGAAAGTGTTTCGCGAAGCGGTAGGAAGGTGAGAATCTGACGGATGAGCCGTTGCTCTAGTACAGTTACTTTGCTGTCGCCCCTTGAAAGGGGCTTTCGTGTAATGGCTGGAGTTCCCAGCGCTGACGCGCTGGGCTAATGAATGCCGCCGCTTCGCGGCTGAATCGGGAAGCTCCTGCGATGATACTTGACGATTGAAACTTAAAATCTAGAGCCTTGAGCCTTGAGCCTGAGAGCTGAGAGCTGAGACCTGAGACCTGAGACCAGAGACCTGACACCTGAGACTGAGACTGAGACCTGCCCTTGAACGCTCTCCACATCAGCGGAAACGATCTTACCCTCGAAGAAGTGCGCGAGGTCGCCTTCGAACGACGCCCCGTGCTGCTCGCTCCCGACGCCCGTGAGCGCGTGAACGCCGCGCGCGCTGTAGTCGACGCGCTGGTTGCCAACAACCAGGTCTCTTACGCCATCACGACGGGGGTCGGCAAGCTGAGCGAGGTGCGCATCGCCGGTGACCAGATTCGCGAACTGCAAATCAACCTGGTGCGCTCGCACGCGGTCGGAGTCGGCGAGCCACTTTCTATTGCCGAAACCCGCGCCATGATGCTGCTGCGCGCCAATTCCCTTTCCAAGGGTTATTCAGGCGTGCGCGCAGCCACCATCGACACAATTTGCGAACTGCTGACTCGTGGCGTGACCCCCTGGGTGCCGTCGCAAGGCAGCGTGGGCGCATCGGGAGATCTCGCCCCGCTGGCGCATCTTGCCCTGCTGCTGGTCGGGGAAGGTGAATGTCATGACGCCAAGGCGGGACGCATCCCCGGAGCCGAGGCTCTGAAAGCTGCAGGGATCAAGCCGCTCGTGCTGGAAGCCAAAGAGGCGGTTTCGCTGATCAACGGCACGCAGGCCATGCTCGCGATAGGAACGCTCTCGCTACTCGCCGCGGAGATTCTGGTCGACTCCGCCGACGTCATCGGCGCGATGGCATGTGATGCCCTCAAGGGAACGGACGCCGCCTTCGACGAGCGCATCCACCGCGCCCGCCCCCACGCTGGACAAATCGCGACCGCCGCCAACCTGCGCAAGCTGCTCGAAGGCAGCGCCATCCGCGAATCGCATCGCGATTGCGGCCGCGTGCAGGACGCCTATTCCCTGCGCTGCATGCCGCAGGTGCACGGCGCCGTGCGCGACACGCTCGCCCACTGCCGATCGGTGTTTGAGACGGAAACCAATTCCGCCGTCGACAACCCGCTGGTGTTTCGCAACGTCAATCCGCGCGATCCGAAGTCGCAGGACGATCATGCCGATGTAATCTCGGGAGGAAATTTTCACGGAGAGCCGGTCGCCTTCGCGCTCGACTTCCTGGGAATTGCGCTAAGCGCGCTCGCCGGGATCAGCGAGCGCCGACTGGAGCGCATGGTGAATCCCGCGCTGAGCGAAGGCCTGCCGCCGTTTCTCGCGCCCGGCGCCGGCCTGAATTCCGGCTTCATGATGCCGCAGGTGACGGCGGCGGCGCTGGTCAGCGAAAATAAAGTGCTCGCCCATCCCGCATCCGTCGATTCGATTACCACGTCGGGAAATAAAGAAGATTATGTTTCCATGGGCATGGG
>QIAI01000190.1:6100-7281 GCA_003224995.1 Acidobacteriota bacterium | reverse complement strand
GGCTTTTTTCTTCGCATGGTTCCCGGGCCCCGTTCGCAACCTTCGCGGCTTTTCTTCGCGACCTTCGCGGTTAAAAGCTTTCTAACTCGAACCAATGATTCTCCGTAGTACCGTCTGGCTCGCGTAATCGACTTCTCAAGCTAGAGCCTAGGCTTTAGCCATCTGCTGAAAAACTCAAGCGAGAGCATGCTTTGAAAGGGCCCGGCTTTAGCCGAGCCGTAACGGCGACAAATTCAATGCGGCTTCAGCCGCCGAGGTCGTCCGCGTCGCCGGAAACCCTGTTCTTCAGCACTGTTCTAGGCTCTGGCAAAACCCTTCACTGGGCTCTGGGCCTTAAGTTCTAGCTTCGCCTCACGGCTTCAATTGTGGACGCGGGATGTCCTCGACGATTTAGCGCTGCTAACAATCGTAGCTGCGACTTCCGGGGGCGAACAAGAGTCCGCTTGTCCGAAGAAGCCTTGCTACAGTCCCAGAGCCTAAAGCCTTAGGTCCAAACCTAGAGCCTGCTTTGTGATACAACTTTCCCACGGCGATGGAGTTCGCCATAACCGCCTCTTCGGGGGCTGATAACTCCTACCTGACTCTTGTCCAGGAGGACTCCATCGTGCTCGACTTCCTTGCCATCTCTGTGGGCGCCATCGTGGGCGCGAACCTTCGCTACTGGATGAGTCGGTACACGTTGCGCGAGTTAGGCCCCGCGTTTCCCTACGGAACCCTGACCATCAACGTGCTCGGCAGCTTTGTGCTTGGCTTTTTTCTGGTATGGACGAGCGAGCGTGTGCTGGTGGATCCGCGCTGGCGATTGTTGATCGCGGTGGGCTTCTGCGGCGGCTACACCACATTTTCCAGTTATGCGTACGAAACCATGGCGCTGTTCGAGCAAGGCCAATGGGCCCTCATGGGTGTGAATTTCCTTGCGAACAATCTGCTGGCCTGCCTGGCAGTGATGGCTGGCATGGCGCTGGCGCGAGTACTGTAGAATGCCAAGCGCGATGGCGGTGCAAGTCACCATGTATCTGAACGAGGCGGACCAGTGGCACCGGCGGCCACTTCATCTGGAAGTGCTTACCTATCTCCGCAAGGAAGGCGTCTACGCCGCCACGGCGGTGCACGCGGTAGCGGGATTCCTGGGACGGCACCAAGTGGAAACCGCGCACCTGGTGGATGCCGGGGGGAAGCTT
>QIAI01000190.1:5508-6091 GCA_003224995.1 Acidobacteriota bacterium | reverse complement strand
GCCGCGTGTTGCCGACTCTGAAAGAGATGGCCGCCAACCGGCTCATCGTGCGCGAGAACGTGGTACTCGAACAAGGGAACCTCGAGTGACGATGCCCGCACCGAATCCCCAGTCTTCCGCGGAATTGAAATCTTTGGACATCCTGGCCATTGCCGCGCACCGCGACGACGTGGAACAGACTTGCGGCGGCACGCTGCTTAAGATGGCGGAGCGCGGTTGCCGCACCGGCATTCTCGATTTGACGCGGGGCGAAATGGGCACGCGCGGCTCGGCCGAAGATCGCGAGCACGAAGCGGTGGAGGCGGCGCGCATTCTGAAAGCGTGCTGGCGCGGGGCACTCGATATTCCTGATGGCCGCGTCGAGAATACCTGGGAGAACAAGCTGAAGGTGGCGCGCGTCGTGCGCGAGCAGCGGCCGCGGGTGGTGATTCTGCCTTACTGGAAGGGACGACATCCGGATCACTACACGGCTTCGATTTTGGGCTATGAGGCGTGCTTTGTGGCGGGGCTTTCGAAGCTGGTCGTCAGTCATCAGTCGTCGGTCGTCGGCAGTTCGACGGAAAGCTTCACTGCGAGCGGAAGG
>QIAI01000190.1:0-5469 GCA_003224995.1 Acidobacteriota bacterium | reverse complement strand
CGGCCGTTCAAGATTATCTATGCGACCCTTTACTATGATGTGCGGCCTTCTTTCGTGGTCGATATTACGGGGCAATTCGAGGCGCGGCTGCAGTCCCTGATGGCTTACAAGACGCAGTTTTCAGATCAGGAAGCGGGCAAGGACCTGTTCCCTGCTCACAAAGAAATCCGCAACCGCGTCGAAGCCATGGCGCGGTTTTATGGAATGCTGGGCGGCGTAGAGTACGCGGAACCTTTTCTGCAGAAAGAAGTCGGGCTGGTGGACGATCTCTTGATGATTCCGGTGAAGAGTATCTGAAGAACAGTCGTTGGTCGTTGGTCCTCAGCCCTTAGCTTTTAGCTTAACAAAAGCTCGATTGCATTATGGATGGAATGGCCCACTCTCAATCTCCACTGACCCGGTATTGAGCCAACGACCAAGGACCAACGACTAATGACTATTTCTTCACCGCCACGGCCACCCCGTCGCGCACCGGCATGATGGTCGTTTCAAAATCCTTCGACTTGTAGAGCTCGCGGTTGAATTCCAGGATGGCTTTAGTCGTGGCATCCGGATTTTTCTCGACCACGCGAGCGCTCCACAGAACGTTGTCCGTGATGAACAGGCCACCCTTCTTCAGCCGAGGCGGCACCATGCGCAGCACGCGCGGGTAATCGTCTTTATCGATGTCGTTGAAGATGATGTCGAAAGTTTCCTTCTGCTCGGAGAGCAACTCGATGGCGTCGCCACGGTGGATGGTGATGCGGTCGGCGACCCCGGCGCGCTGAAAATAGCGGCGGGCCTTCTCGGCGTTTTTGGCATCGCTGTCGGTATAGTGCACGCGCCCGCCTTCGCCGACCGCGCGGGCCCACCAGATGGTGGAATAACCAATCGCCGAGCCCATCTCGAACACGGTCTTTGCGCCCGTCATCGTGACAAGTTGCTGAAAGAAACTGGCAACCACCGGGCCCACGATGGGAACCTTGTCGCGCGTGGCTTCGGCTTCCATTTCGGCGAGCACTTCATCGCGGGGAGGAAGCAGAGAGTAGAGGTAGGAGTCGACTTCGGGTTGCGTGACAAAGCCATGATGGCGCCAGCTGGCAGAATTGATTGCGGTCTACAAGGCAAGCTCCCGAGAAGAGGGTTTCAGTTTTTCGAGTTTCGAGTTTCGAGTTTCGAGTTTCGAGTTTCGAGTTTCGAGATTCGAGATTCGAGATTCGAGATTCGAGATTTTAAGGCCTTAGGATACACCCTGACTATTTTTGAAAGCCGTTTTCATTCTGCATGTGAAATCATAAATCTGAAATCAGATTTCGTGGGAATGCGGGATCTCGCTGTCTTTGAAACTTGAAAGCATGAAAACCATGAAACCTTGAAGCGTGAAACTTTGAAACTTGAAACTTTCCTCTTCACTCCGTTTGGCCCGGCTTCATCTCGAACACTTCCACTTTGGGCACGAGCTTCTGCAAATCGCTGGGGCGGCCGGTGAGCACGGGAAACGTCCCAAAATGCATGGGGATCACGGTTTTGGCCTGCAGCAGGTTGCATGCGTAGGCAGCCTCGCGGGGCGACATAGTGTAGTGGTCGCCGATGGGGATCATGGCGATGTCAGGCGCATAGAGGTCGTGGATGATCTTCATATCACCGAAAACGTTGGTATCGCCGGAGTGGTAGATTTTGACACCGTTCTCGAATTCGATCACAAAACCGACGGAATGGTCGGCGTGCACCATCGTGACTTTGATATCTGCAACCTTCACCGTGCCGCCCTTATTCATTTCGACCAGAGTCTTCAGGCCTTTTTTGGCCAGCCAGTGAGCCAGTTCGGGTATGGCGACCGTAGTTGGGTTGTGCTTTTTCCCGATCTCCACCGCATCGCCGATATGGTCGCCATGGGCGTGAGTGCAGAGCATCACGTCGACCTGCTTGAGGTTCTTTTCGCTCTCCGGGCATTTGGGATTATTCATGACCCAGGGATCGATGAGGATGGTTTTGCCGCCGGGCGTCTCAATGCGGAAAGTCGCATGCCCCAGCCAGGTGAGCTTGATGCCTTTGAGGTCCATAGTCGTTGGTCGTTGGTCGTTGGTTAATGATCGTTGGGCTTTGGCTGTGATCAGTGTATCTGCTGACAGATTTGATGAGGCTGATGGAATAACTGTTGGTTCTGGTTGCTAGTGTGATGTCCCAGAAATAAATAGCATAAGGAAACTCCTGAGTGAAGAGAGAGGGTCGTTTGAAAACACAAGGTCCCTCCACTCCGCTTCGCTCCGGTCGGGATGACAGACTTATACCGCGAATGTGCGGGACAGGACACTAGTCTGCATTGCATTATTTTTCGACACTGGAGACCGACGCGGTCTGTCGAGTCGTTTTTGCCAACGACCAACGACTAAGACCGAGGACCGTTTTTGCCAACAACCAAACGACTAACGACCGAGGACCGATTGTAGAGATTTTTCTGTCTCACGCGCGCGAATTCTGGTACATATGTGCCGTGTCGAACTTGAAAGTGCTCTTGACCCGCGAGCAGATTGCCCAACGAGTCCAAGAACTGGGTGCGGAGATCACGCGCGATTTTGCCGGCCAATCGGTGATCTTCGTGGGCGTGTTGAAAGGCGCGGCCATTTTTTTGAGCGATCTGGCGCGCCAGGTCGATCTCGATTCGACCTTTGATTTCATCGGCGTCTCCAGCTACGGCAACCGCCCCGATCCCACGCACGAACTGCAGCACGGGTGGGACTCGACGGGTGAAGTGAAGTTGACCAAGGACGTCGACCAGTCCATGGAGGGCAAGAACATCATCCTGGTGGAAGACATCCTCGATACCGGGCTCACTCTGACCTTCCTGAAAAAATTCCTGCTGGCGCACAAACCACGATCCTTCAAAATCGCCGCCCTGCTGGACAAGCCCTCCCGTCGAAAACTGCCGATCGAAGGCGACTACGTCGGCTTCAAGATCCCGGATGAATTCGTGGTCGGCTACGGGCTGGACTATGCCGAGCGCTACCGGAATCTGGCGGATGTGTGCATCGTGCCGCGGGAGTAGGTCGGCGCCGTCGAGCAAATTCGTCCGGGCCTGCCTGGTTTCTCCCTCACGACGGAATTCGTGGTCACCCAAGATGCAACAGCACTCCCGAAAGCGGCTGGTATCATAGGGAAAGTGCCGTCCTCGCCAAGCCAATCTGACGTCCAGCTGAACGTCGATCCGTTGCTGCTGGAAGTGGCCGACGTGGTTAATACCACGCTCGACCTGGACACTACCCTGCGCCGGGTGGCGGAATTGGTGCGCAAAGTCATTGATTACGAAATCTTTGCGATCCTATTGCTGAATGAAAAAGCACAGGAACTGCGCTTCCGCTTTCAGACCGGCTATCCCAAAGAATATGCCGAGCGGGCCCGGGTGAAGGTGGGCCAGGGCGTGACCGGCCGGGCCGCCCAGCTTCGGCAAGCCATTCTGGTGGAAGACGTCACAAAGGTGAACGACTACATCGAAGCCATTCCGACGGTGCGTTCGGAACTGGCGATTCCCCTGATCGTGAAGAACCGGGTCATTGGGGTCATTGATATTGAAGCGCGCGAGCCGGGCTACTTCACCGACGAGCACCGGCGGCTGCTGACGCTGATCGGCTCTCGCATGGCGGTGGGAATCGAGAATGCCCAGCTTTATACCAGAACCACGCGACAGGCGCGGACGCTGCTGCTGCTGAATGAGATCGCGCGCGAGCTGTCTTCCATCCTGAACGTCGACCAGTTATTAAAACGGATTGCGGAACTGCTCAACCGGATCATCGATTACCAGATGTTCAGCATCCTGCTGGTGGACGAAAGCGGGGAGAAACTGGTGCACCGGTTCTCGCTGCGCTTTCAGGAGAGTATTCACCTGAAAAATGACATTCCCCTGGGCCGAGGACTGGTGGGCGTGGCGGCGGCGGAGAAGGCGGCAGTCCTGGTTCCGGACGTGAGCAAGGATCCGCGTTACATCATGGCCAATCCGGAAACCAAGTCGGAACTGGCCGTACCGCTGATTTATAAGGACAAGGTGATTGGCGTGCTCGATCTGGAGCACACACGCCGCGGCTTTTTTACCGAAGACCACAAGCGGACCATCACAACCCTGGCGGCCCAGGTCGCAATTGCGCTGGAGAACGCGCGGTTGTACGAGCAGATTGCCCGTCAGGAGCGCAGGCTGGAGCGAGATTTATCGCTGGCCCGCGAGTTGCAATTCCGTTTGCTGCCTCCATCCATGCCGATGGCAGAGCATCTGGATGTGGCCGCGAAATTTGTCCCGGCGCGGGCGATTGGCGGAGATCTATACGATTTTGTGCAGTATTCGGGGTCCCGGATGGGAATCGTGATTGGCGACGTGAGCGGCAAAGGCGCTCCGGCTGCGATCTATGCTGCGCTTGTAAGCGGCATCTTGCGCTCGCATGCTCCCATCGAACCTACTCCGGCGGAGATGCTTTCCGCGGTGAATTTTTCGTTGGGCGAGCGCCGCATCGAGGCGCAATACATTTGCCTGATGTATTCCGTTTGGGACGACGAGCACCGCACTCTGCAGGTGGCCAACTCGGGGCTGCCGCGTCCGATCTACATCCATGATGGGAAGATGCAAATCATCGAGGCGACAGGTTTGCCGCTGGGCTTGTTTGATGATGCCGAGTACGAAGAGTTCACGTTCCAGACCGAGCCGGGCGACATGTTTGTGTTCTTCAGCGACGGCATTCTCGATGCAAGCAACCGGGCCGGCGAGATGTTTGGCCGCAGAGGGGTGGAGAGGGTGATCGCCAGTTGCGCGGAGCAATCGCCGGACTGCATGGTGACCTCGCTGTTTCAGGCAGTGGAAGAGCATTCCGCGGGCGAGAGTGCCTTTGACGATCAGACCGTGGTCGCCATCAAGGTGAAAGAGAGTGTCGCCAAGCGCCCGTGAGCCGCCACCTCGCGATCCCCATAGGACGTCCGCCAGCATTTCCCTACCGAGAAGTACGCCGCGGGTTGCTGCGCCGCTCCGCAGGTTACGTGCTGTGTTGTGATGAAATTCCCTTGCCGCGCCTGGCCGAGCGTTTCGGCACTCCGCTGTACGTCTATTCGGCATCCACTATTCGCGAGCGCATGGCTTGCTTCCAACGCGCATTTCGCAAAGCGCCCCACACGGTCTGTTACTCCGTCAAGGCGAATTCCAATCTCGCTATTCTCCGACTGTTGGCGGGACTGGGCTGCGGCTTCGATGTGGTCTCGGGAGGAGAACTGGAACGCGTACTGCGCGTAGACCGGCACGCCGCCCGGCGCGTGGTGTTCTCTGGCGTGGGCAAGACGCGCGAGGAAATGGTGGACGCGCTCAAGGCCGGCATTCTGCTGTTCAACGTAGAAAGCGAATCGGAATTGTGGGTGCTGGCGGAATGCGCGGCGCGGCTGCGCAAAACCGCGCCCATCGCATTCCGAGTCAATCCCGACGTTTCGGCGAACACGCATCCCTACATCTCGACGGGCTTG
>QIAI01000189.1 GCA_003224995.1 Acidobacteriota bacterium | reverse complement strand
AATATTTTGCGCGCGGCCGGGGTTGCGCCGACACAAGAGCCGAACTCACCGTTCAAGATTCTGACCTCGCGAGCCGAAGGCGATGCACGGGAGGCGCAGGGACGGTTTTCGCGGGAAGGGTGGGATGGCGCGATCGCCGACCTGCCGAATTATCTTTATGACGAGACTACGCCGCGTGTCTTGGCGACCCCTTCGCACACCGCTTACATCAAGATTGCCGAGGGCTGCGATCACCCTTGTACGTTCTGCATTATCCCGCAGCTGCGGGGAAAGTTTCGTTCGCGGCGGTTTGAGTCGGTCATCGCCGAGGCCGAGCGACTGGCGCGGCAAGGCGTGCGAGAGGTCACTCTCATTGGGCAGGACACGACTTGCTATGGCGAGGATTTCGAGCTGAAAGATGGGCTCGCCCTGCTGCTGGAAAAGCTGGCCGGAATTGAGGATCTGCGCTGGGTACGCTTTCTCTACGCCTATCCCAACAAGATCACCGGACGACTGCTGGAGACCATTGCCGCGCATGACAAGATCTGCTCGTATGTCGACGTTCCCCTGCAACATGCGTCGCCCTCTGTATTAAAGCGCATGAAGCGCGGAGGCGGCGGCGATCTGTTCCTGCGCACGATTGAAAAGATGCGCCGAACCATTCCCGACGTCACCCTAAGGACATCGTTCATCGTCGGCTTCCCCGGGGAAACTGAAAAAGAGTTTGAAGAACTGTGCGACTTCGTGCGTGAGGCGCAGTTCGACTGGATGGGTGCTTTCGGATACTCCGATCAGGATGGCGCACGAGCGTACGCGCTCGAGAAGAAGCTGCCCGCAAGCGAGATTGAGCGCCGCCGCAAGCGCCTGATGCAGATCCAGCGGCAGATCAGCAAGAAGCGCAAGAAGGCCCTCGTCGGCAAAGAATTTGATCTGGTGCTGGAAGGCACCTCGGAAGAAACCGACCTTCTGCTCGAAGGTCGCACTGCGATGCACGCTCCGGAAATCGACGGCAAGGTCTTCGTGAACGATTTTCCCGACGGCGTGGAGCCGGAGTTCGGACAATTCTATCGCTGCGAGATCACCGAAGCCCACGATTATGATCTGATAGCGAAAATTCTGTAGCGAGAATTCTGTAGTTCCCACTAACAACTCTCAGCCAGGCAATAGAGCGTCATTGCGTATAGACTCCGGCTACACTCCTTGGACTGTGGAGCGACGGGCGTCCCCGCCCGTCCGGCGCGAAGCGCCTGATTGTCGGGTCGTGCCTATGAGCTACTACTTCCAGAGTTAGCAATGCCGGGCCGCGTCGACCAGCTAAACCGCGAAGCTTTCCTGCCAGCATGGCCGTGATCCGGGGAATGCCAGTCGTAAATCGAAGAATTAGAAAGCGATGACGCTCGGGATCAAGCGATCGTACTAGAGCAGCTCTTGAGCCCCGCTCCACAGCCGGCGCACCACCTCAGCAGCAGGTTCTGCTCGTGATAAGCCTGCGGATTGACCAGCCCAGGCTTGCATGCGTTGCAGGTCGCCCGCCTTCTGCGCTTCGGCGCGCATGCCAGCAGTGAGCCCGCGCTGTACAGGATACGGAGCAGGCGTTGGAGCGCTGGCGGCCTTAGCGGCGCGAACATAGTTGGTGGCGAGACTGCGTCCGGCACGTCCGCTGAAAACTCTGCTGACCACGGTGTCTTCCGGCGCGGCAGCGAGAAGCGCGTCTGCCCATGCAGGATGAATCTTCGCTTCCGGGCAGACCAGAAACGCTGTGCCGATTTGAGCCGCGCTGGCTCCGAGAACGAGTGCCGCGGCGACTCCGCGTGCATCGGCAATGCCGCCGGTCGCCACTACTGGGACTTTGACCGCGTCCACGATCGCAGGCAGAAGCGCGAACAAGCCGACCTGCGAGACTTCCGCGGCGGCCGCATCGAAGCAGCCGCGATGTCCCCCAGCTTCCATGCCTTGGGCCACGATGACATCGGCACCTGCTTCCTCGGCGGCGCGAGCTTCCGCCAGGGTGGAGACGTTGGCGAACCAGCGGATGCCTCTCTGCTTCAACTCCCGAACAAACTCCGGCGGGTACAAGCCCATGACAGAAGAAACGATTGGCGGGGCGGCCGCGAGCAGAGCTTTGCATTGTTCCGAAAAATTCGGTGGGACCGCATCGCCCGCGTGCTCTGGAACCGGCGGCCCCCAGGAACTCAGAAAGTTCGCCACCCGCGCTTCGTGTTCTTTATCGCGGCTGGGCGGCGGGTCGGGAATCCAGAGATTGATTTGGAAAGGGCCATTGGTTCCCGCGCGAACCTCGTTAGCCCAGGCGCTTATCTCGTCGGGCTTCATCAGCAGTGCTCCGCAGGCGCCCAGTCCACCCGCGTTCGCGACCGCAATCGATAGCGAGGGGGCGCTCGCACCTGCCATGGGAGCGAGCAAAATCGGCGTCCGCAAGCCGAACCTTTCACAGAATGCATGCGCGCGCTGCAGTGGGGATTTCATGGATGTGCTCCTCGAGCTTTGGCCAGAACCCGGGCCAGGACTGCCTTCAGTTTTGGACGTCATGGGCCTAACCATCTACAGATGGAAACGAAGCGCAGCGGTTGAAAACTTTTTGTGCGTCCCACGTGGGTCCTTGTGCCGTCATAGTGGGGACGGCGAAGCGAACTCAGGCCAGGGTCGGGTCCACCTTTTGTGAGATCATGACTCTTAGCTGCTCAATATGGCTAAGCGCATCCAGTTACGTTGTCCGATCTGCAAAAAAGCGGTGAAGAACACGGACCCCGACTTTCCTTTTTGCAGCGAGCGCTGCCGTACCATCGACCTGGGCAAGTGGGCCAGCGGCCAGTACGTTATCTCTTCACCATTGAAAGACACGGAAGATGAATTTGGACCCGAGTCGGAGGCGGATCGGTCCGATGAGGAGTGAGACCGCGTCCGTCGCGGCGGAAGGGAGAGGCGCCGCTCCCCTGTGGGCAACTGCGGTTGCGACCTTTTTTGGTGCAGGCCTGCTGAAGCCTGGGCCGGGCACGTGGGGATCTCTCGCCACGGCAATTCTCTGGTGGGTGCTGTCCCATTTCCTGCGAGGTTCCTGGGTTCTGCCGACAAACGTCGCACTGGCTGGGCTGGCGATTGCGGTGGGCATTCCCGCAGCGACTCAGGTAGCGCGGGCCTCGGGCAGCAAAGATCCGCAATTTGTAGTCATTGATGAGACCGCCGGCCAACTTATCACGCTGATCGGGGCACCTCTGGTTTGGAAATCTTTTTTGGCGGGCTTTATA
>QIAI01000188.1:3976-8655 GCA_003224995.1 Acidobacteriota bacterium | reverse complement strand
CATCGCCAATCTTGTAGACACGACCATCGGTAGTGACGATCGCAATTCCGTAGAGTTTAGAATCCACCTTTGCGAGAGCAGGAATGTAATCAGCATTCTTACCACTCGTATCGTCCTTAAAGTTAGCAAAGGCTTGTTTCAATATGTTGTTGTACGCCTGCTCTGTGGGAGCCACAGGGCTCTTGCTTTGAGCGATGGCAGTGTTAGCGAGCGCCAGCGCCAAACAAAGGCCGAAGGCGGCAATGTGCAGTCGACGTATTTGATAGCTCATGTTTGCGCCTCGATTAAGCGGTATCTTGTTGTTTCAGTTGTGCGAATACGGGTACCTGTTTCAAAACACGAAGCCCTTCTTCCAGTCGTACTTGAAGGAAAATTGAAGACGATAGTCGTTTACGTTGAAACCATCACTGAAATTCACTCGCCTTCCGAACTGGAACTCTCCTCCCATGGTCACGCTCGGGACAGGGTGATACAGCAAATTCGTCAGAGAGTAATGACCTTGATGGTAGTCACTCGGAGCTTGAGCATTGGAATTCGAGATATTCACCAGGGAATACCCAAGGGAAGTGCTGAATTTACTGTTCCAGTTGTGATCGAGGAACGAAACGACACCCAGCACTGGCAAAGCTACGCCGACTACCGGCTCGCCTGGATTGGTGGTGTTCTTGAGAGCCACGTCAACGGGGGCATCGTTCATGTAGTTCTGAATGCCTTTTCCGTAGACCACCTCGAATCGGCCAATATTGTTTTTTGTAAAGTTAAGATTCGAGGTGACGTTGATACCCCACCCAAACGCATCTCCAGTAAGGCCGAATGGAGGAGTCGTCGCGGTGTTAACCCAGGAAATCTTCCGGAAGATGCCTGCGAGCTGCAGGTATCCCCAGTTTCGCATGAAGCGGGCTTGCAACGAGAAATCTGGCACATCAAACTTAGGCTTTGTACGCTGCAGTTCTACACGGTCGGCATAGGTACCGCCGTCAGCACTTGCACCCGGCCTTTCCACCGCAAAGATAAGCCGCGTGTGATCATTCTGGATGGGGGCCCATCTGACCTGGAGGTTTCGAAAGAACACCATCCCGTTCGGTCCCCAGTATTCGAGGGAGTTCGCGAACACGTCGATGTCCATGAATGTACTCCAGGTCTGGCCGGCTCCAAAGTGTCCCAGTTCACCGTAAGCGTGGCGTAGTCGGAAAGTAGTCTGTCCCGCATCCCCTCCCGTCCCGAATAGCTCGAATTCGAAGACGGTCTTCAGATTGCCCAAGCCGGTCGGAGTTGAGGTCTTCACGCCAAAGCGAGTTTGTCTAACGCCGAAATAGGTCTTGCCGTCAGGCGCAAATTGACCGTCGAAGGAGGCCAGTTTTGTGGGGCGCATGACGTCAAACCAGTTTGGGTCGGACTGGCCGAACTCGTAGCCAGAATCGAGCATGACGTGACCGTAGATATCGACCGTGTTCTTGCCTGAGCCGGACTCGGGTGCCGCGGGTGTTTCCTGGGCCTCTTCGTTAGCTCTAACGGCAACGTTAGCGTCAGGTGTGCTCGTTGCTGGTTTCTGCTGGGCCTGCGTAATTTGCGCTTTAAGCTCCTGAAGCTGCTGCTCCAATTGCTGAACCTTGTCCTTCATCTGCTGCAGTTCTTGCTCTTGGGATTGCGCGTGAGTCCAAGGGGCAAGAACGACAGTCGCTGTCAGGAGAGCGAACACAAAGCACGCTGCATCGAACCGCGATCTCATACGAAGTGTCATTCTCAGAAAGCTCTCATCCCGATTCGGGGTCGAGTAACTGTCAAAACGACCAGAGGGCTCATCCGTTGTAGCGAAGTAACGCCGTGGGGAGCAGTTGTTACAAGTGGGAAGCGAGGACAGGGATGTGACCACCGCGGATGCCTAAAACGAAAACCTCAATGCCAATTGTCCTACCCGCTGGCTGACGGATGTGCTACTGATCACCCCAAAAGTGGGTGATGTGTAGTTAGTGTCTGGGTTGGCAAACTGCGGATGGTTCATTGCATTGTAAAACTCTACGCGAAACTGAAAGTGACCTTTGTCAACGGGCCAATTCAATGCCACGGTCTTTGCAAGTGCGAGATCCAGGTTTGCTTGTCCGGGACCATCCACAATCCCGGTTGCGCTGTTCCCGAACGCAGTGCCGACCCCGTCGGCGCCAATCACCGGGGGATGTGTGAAACATGAGGTATTGAAATAGTTGTTCAGCTTTGTGGCAGTCGATCCCGCCTGCACCAATTGGCTCTTTGCGCATTTCCCGGTCAATTGAGCCCGATCTCCTGTAATCCCAAAGACATTTTTGGCATTGGTGTCTGAAATCGTGAGCGCATTGCCGGACTGAATCGTAACGACAGCGGCCAAATCCCATCCGCCGAGAAGCACCCGTCGTAACCCACTAAACGGGTTCGGCAGGGTCCACGTTTCGCTGAAAATAAATCGATGTGTGCGGTCAAAACTGGCACGTCCCCATCGCTGTTGAGGAGAGTTCTGGTCTCCCAGTGTCAAAGCAAGTCCTGCAGACGTCCCATTGATATTTGCACCATCAGTGTCCAAAGTTTTCGAGAACGTGTAGGAGCCAAGGAACTGCAGACCATGGCCCATTCGTTTTGTGAGACTGAGTTCCAGGCCGTTGTACCAGGAACTGCCCCCCGACTCCACCATGTCCAGCGAATCTGCAGGGATCCCGGGAATTGGAACTCGTGAGGTAACGTTAGCCAGCGTGTTGGAGATCTCTCCTCGTATCGGATTCTGTGGGGAAGCACTCAGAGCCTGGTTAAGAGATCGTACTCGTAGCAAGTGCGTGCCACGTGTGCCCACGTAGCCGACCTCCAGCAATAACCCCTTGTCAAGCTCACCTTGAACATTCAAGGAGTACTGCTGAATTATGGCCGAGCGAAAATCAGGGGGACTGGTGTAGATCGATCTAGCAGTGTCGGGCGAGTACGGCGGAAACAATGGGAAAGCATCTGGAGTTGGGAATGGTAAAGCGAAGGGCGATTGGAATGTCGCACTGCCGTTCGTCGCTCCTACAGCCGCTCGAAGCAACGCGAAGGGAGAAGCGCTCCCGCTCTGAAAAAAAGCCTGACCGGTAGGACGAGAAAAATATATGCCATACCCTCCTCGAAGCAACAACCGGCTTGAGGCTGGCAAGAGTTGCCAAGCAAACCCCAGTCGGGGAGCAATGGTGTTTTGTCCGTCGCCCTGATTGGCAAAGGTATTGTTCGCACGCACTACCCCAGGAGGTGGAACCCCGGGAAAGTTGGAGGCAACACTATAGCCAGCAACGCTCCCGCCTGCGGAAGGATTACGATCTGCTCGATTGATGTCAAAGCTAGCATTCCGGCCCAGCTTGTCCCCGAACTGTCCATAGTCATCCTGTGCAAACAGGGATGCCTCCCATACTCTGAACTCGCGATCGAACAGGCCGAAAAAGTCGATGGAAGCGAAGACATTACTGAAAGTTCCGGTCCCGTTGTCATTGGCATTCAAGCCAAGCAGAAAGTCGGGCCAGCTCAGGAATTGCACGAATGACCCAAGTCCTGGATCTCTGAAATTATCCTGCAATTGAGTGAGCGATCCACCGAAGCGGAGAGTGTGAGCCCCGTGCACGACACTAAGGTCATCTCGGAGTACGAAACTGTTCTGCACAAAGCCCAGCGGAAATGCTGAAGAAAACGCAACTGATCCGGCAATGTTCAAGTTGGGGAGTTCGTTGGCCATACTCATACTGCCTTCATTAACGCCAACATCAGACCATTTGAGAGGCGCCCGGCTCTCCGTTCGGCCGGTGGTGCGCACGTACCCGAACCGTAGTTCGTTCAGCAGAGTGTTATGGAAGTTGTACGTGTCTGCCAGGGTTACGAACCTGTTGCTTGAGTGATTGGGGCTGGTAAACCCGGGAACGTTCGGCATCGGATTGAAAAAATTTCCGGGGAAGGTCACTGTCTTGTCGGCATTGGCGAAGAAAAAGCGTGCCGCGATTCGGGTTTTGGGCGAGACGAAGTAGTCGCCATTCGCCAAGAACTGATCCTCGTTGAAATCACAGGGATTGGTAAACACCGAAATGCCCTGGCTGGCAAACGGCCGCAAGGAATCGACTGTCTGTGGTGTCGGAATCAGAAAGCTTCCATCCGACAGTTTCAAATTCAGGAGTGCCAAAGCGGCTGGGTTGATGTTGGCCCCGTCGGGCTCGACGGTTTCGCCGCCTAAGGCGCCGCTCCTGCCGCCGAAAAGCTGGCCCAGCGCGGTTAGCGATCTGTCATTTGTCAAAGGGGGTGAGCTCAAGCTGGATGCGCAGGCAATCCGCGACTGACCTGCAGCCACGCCGTTGACCTGCCGTGTTCCTTGATATGAGCCAAAGAAAAACAGCTTGTCTTTTTGGATCGGACCTCCAAGGGAAAGTCCGAACTGGTTCTGCTTCAGGGTCGGGCGAGGCCGGCCCACCCGTTTCAGGAAGAAATCGTTGGCATTCAGGACATCATTGCGGAGGAACTCGAAAATCGTACCGTGATAGGCGTTCGTTCCGGACTTGGTGATGACGCTAACATTGGCACCGCCATAGCGTCCGTAAGCGGCATCGTACAGAGCTGTTTGTACTTTAAACTCCTCAAGGGCATCGGGATTGGGCACCGGAATACCGCCACTCCCCTCCCCGCTGCCCTGCACATCGCTCACACTT
>QIAI01000188.1:0-3933 GCA_003224995.1 Acidobacteriota bacterium | reverse complement strand
CGTTAAACACTCCAGCGGTCACGCCCGGCGAAAGCCCGGCTATCTGGGCAAGGTTTCGCGTCACCAGTGGCAATCCAATCAGTGCTCTCCCATCAACAACTCGCCCAAGAGCCGAAATATCAGTCTGAACCATCGGTACCTGCGTCTGCTCGAAGACCGTTGCAAGCTGAAGGCGGATCTCCGTACGCTGTGTTTCTGTTACGGAGATTCTGATTCGAGCGGCGGAGGGAGCGAAGCTCGTTTTGCTAGCGTGAAGTTCGTAGCTCCCGGGTGGCAGGAGCAGGAAAGAGAATCGGCCAGCCTGATCTGAAGTTGCAGACCTCGATTGTCCACTCTCCGGATCAACGAGATGCAGGATTACGTCCGGAACGAGGGAGCCCGAGGGGTCCACTGTCACCCCTACCAGAGCACCGGTCGAAGCCGTCTGGGCTTGCGCACGGCCTGCGAAAGAAAAAAGAAGGGTAAGGAGCAGATTCAGGACCCACCGCCGTCGAGGTGGTGAGGCTCGCCAGTGGGAAGAGCTGCTGACAAACTGCTCTCCCGTGCGAAATGAAGTACTGGCCACGCCGAAATCCTTTCGGATCAACCTCCAGCAACCGGGCGCGCGGAGTCTAAACTTTCATACCGGGAAAATGGACCTGTCAAAACTTACAGGGGTGACCTGCGAAACAATGTAGTAGAAAAAGTATGATCAAGCTGGTCTCGTTAAGTTTTACAACCAAATACTCGTGCTAGATTCTCCCCGAGAAAGCTTCACGAAAGGCTCGTTTGAGAGTAGGCGTGTTGCCGGCTACGCAGCGTTCCACGCCTTGAGACCTGCGATGCTACGCGACTTCTTTTTGCAGACGACTTGGGTCCTGAGCGCGAGATGCCGGACTTTGGCAGGCTTTCTGCTCCTTACTGTGCAGGTCAAGCCGGTCCGGAGCGTGCTCCTTCTCGATGACCTTGGCATTGTCGCGTCACCCGGCTTCGCAGAAATCAATCAAGCTGTCTTGTCTGGCCTGCAAAACTCGCCATACCAGATCGAGCTTTATCAGGAAAGTCTGGAACTCACGTTGTTTCCAAACGAGATCGATCATTTTCGTCAAGAATTTGTTCGAAAGTACTCAGATCGTAAACCCGATGTGATTATCACCGCGGGGTTTGCATCCCTAGAATTCATCGTCGGGACACGTGCTGCGTTTATTCGAGATACCCCGATTATCTTCTGCGCAATCTTAGGACCAATTCCAGCGTGGAAACCGGACATGCCGATCACTGGCGTTTTGGGCAGGGTACGCCCCGAAGAGACTTTAAACGCAGCGCTGCACTTGCTACCAGGCACCCAGCACGTGGTCGTCACCGGCGGAGTGGGCAAGTTTGATGCACCGTGGGAAGCCATCGCTAAGCAAGCTTTCCAAAAGTATGAATCCAAACTGCAATTCACCTACCTTACCAACTTAACCATGCCCGCTCTTCTTGAGCGGCTCAAGCATCTCCCGAGTAATACGATCGTCTATCACACGGCGATCACAGAAGATGCAGCGGGGAGTCGCTTTATTGATTCGGCTCAGTCGGTACCATTGGTGGTCAGTGCCGCCAATGCGCCAGTATTTGTCATCGACGATGTTGATCTCAAGGATGGAGCGGTGGGCGGTTACCTGGTGAACTGGGGCCACGATGGCCGCGTGGCTGCTGCGATGGCGTTGCGTGTCCTCAACGGTGAAAGGCCGCAGGATATCCCTATCGTCACGAGCAACAACGTCTACATGTTCGATTGGCGTGCTCTTAAGCGCTGGGGGTTGAATGAAAACAACCTTCCGGTAGGCAGCGTCGTGATTAATCGGCAGCCAGGCTTCTGGGAGCTGTATAAGCAGTATGTCCTGGTCGCCATTGTTGCACTTCTGGCCCAGACCATAGCTATTCTAGGACTCCTCCGGCAAAGAGCGAAAAGGAGGTCCTCTTGCGATCAGCCTAACGAGTGCGAAGGATGATCGTTACATTGAAGTTAACGAAACGTTCGAACAGCTGACCGGGTGGGCGCACGGCGAGGTCGCAGGCCGAAGCCCGTATGACATAGATCTTTGGGTAGATCGCGACCAAAGAACCGCCTTCGTGAAACAGTTGCTCGAGACGGGTCATGTACAAAATCTGGAAGTTAGACTTGGCAGAAAAGATGGTCAAGTTCGGACAACGCTCGGTTCATCTGAACTGATCCACGTAGGAGGCGAGTCTTGCGCCCTTTCAGTCTTCGCCGATATTACCGAGCGCAAACGTGCAGAAGAGGCTCTCGCAAGCGTCAGCCGGAAGTTGATCGAGGCGCAAGAGCAGGAACGCATGCGTATTGCTCGAGAACTTCATGACGATATCAATCAACGCATTGCGATGCTCGGAATCAAGCTCGACGTATTTCAGCAGGGCCTCCCAAATCATGGCGGCAAATTTCGGAGCCGGCTTGACGAATTACGGCAGCTGGCGGCGGAAATCGGAACCGAGGTTCAAGGTATCTCACATCGCTTGCACTCGTCCAAGTTGGATTACCTGGGTTTAGTCGCAGCGTGCAAGAGCTTCTGCAGGGAAGTGGCCGACGTTCAGAAAATGGAGGTTAACTTCGCTGCCGAGAACATCCCGCCCACATTGTCGCAGGAGGTCTCGCTCTGTCTCTTCAGGGTCTTACAAGAATCTCTAAGCAATGCAATCAAGCACAGCGCAGCGCAGCGGTTTGAAGTGCAGCTGCGCGGCACGTCAAACGAGATCCAGCTCACAGTTCGTGATCACGGGATTGGTTTTGATGCAGGCGAGGCTATCGCTAGCAGAGGTCTTGGCCTCATTAGTATGCGAGAACGAGTCAGCGCGGTGAATGGCGTGATGGTGATTGCTTCGAAGCCGATGGAGGGAACAGAGATTACAGTTCGCGTTCCTGTTGCAGCAAGAGCTGAGAGTAAAGCGATTTCAGGAGCCGCTTGATCAAGTCGAGGGAAAAATGGGAAATCCACGAGTCTTGTTAGCAGATGATCTGCCGGAGATACGTGAACGTGTTACAGAGTTGCTTCGACCTGACTTTGAGATCGTTGCTATTGCTCAAAACGGGGCACAGGCGGTCGAGGCGGCTTCAACCCTCAATCCCGATCTTATTGTGCTAGACATCTCTATGCCAATACTCAACGGGATCGAGGTAGCTTCTCGCCTCCGCGACCTGGGTTGCGGAGCAAAAGTGATATTTCTCACAGTCCACGAGGATCCCGACTACATTGAGGCGGCGTTGTCAGTTGGGGCTTTGGGTTATGTTTTCAAGTCACGTGTGGCTACCGAACTTGTTCCCGCCGTGCGCAGCGTGCTACAAGGGCACAGGTTCATGTCTGTGAAGGAGGCTCCGAAAGTTCTGACCTGTTGATCCCGAAAGTCCGGTTTTCAAAGACTTGCAGCCGCGCCCAGCCTACGATCGTGAACCGATTCGCCGCGCGGTTGGTGTAATCGCCGGTTGGCGACAGTGATCGAGAGCTTCGGTGCGACGTCGACGTAAGTTGTCTGCTTGCAAAGGGTAGAAACCCTGTCACTATTGCCAGTTGGTCGAACCCGCTGCCTGTACTGAAGTGCAAACGGAGCGAGGTTCCGCTGAAAGGCGGACACAAAGCCGCTCCACCAAATTAAAAAGTGAGAAAAAAGGGGCAGCTGATGCAGACAAAAAGGAATGTAGTTACTCTGATGGCGTTTTTCATCCTGGTGTCGCTAGCGGCTCTTGGCGCAAGCGGCGACAAGGCCAAAGTCAAAGGCATGATCATTGCCCGCGCCGGCGAAACGTTGGTCGTGAAGACTTCGGAGGGAAACGTTACCGTAGTCCTCGCCGATGACACGAGAACGAAAGACAATACGGGTCTTTTTGGCTTGGACAGAACCGAACTATCCAACGTTGTGCTGATACCGGGACTGAAGGTGTCGGTCGACGGAGTGTCC
>QIAI01000187.1:1553-6670 GCA_003224995.1 Acidobacteriota bacterium | reverse complement strand
TGGTCGCCAATTTCTGGGAGTTATCCGCCACCGACTGCGTAGTCGCCGTCGTCCCATTCGGCAGCGCCGGCGTGCCGCTCAGATTTGCCGCCGTTCCGCTGATGTTGCCGCTCACCTTCGCCAACTCCGTCACCGCCCCGCCATTTTCCGAAACCTTCAACTTGCCGTCCGAATCGAACCCCACCTTCGAATCCCCCGCGCCAACCGTCATCGCGGTCGCCGGACCCGCGCTCTCCACCTGCCACGATCCCGCCACCGTCATCGCGCCCTGCACCGTAATGTTTCCGGAAAACGTCTTATCTCCGCCGATCGTCTCCGCTCCCGTGTTGTGCACCACCACCGCGTCCTGCGCCATTCCGCTCCCGCACGTGCCCCACTTCAATCCCACCGCGCTCGATGCATCCGCCAGCAGGCATTGCCCATCCGTCCCCACTGCCAGCCGCGCGTCCGCCGTGCCGAATCCCCACAAGTCGCCCTTCGTTGTCAGGGGAGACGCGCTTCCGCCACCGCTCCCGCACGACCCCCACGCGCTGCCTGTGCCTGTCGATTTCAGACATTGTCCGTTCGTTCCATAACTCCCGCCGATCTGATAGCCAGGCGCCGAGACTGGCACCGTGAACGACTTCGCCGCAGCTGTCAGCCGTTCCTTCCAGTTCGTTCCGTCGCCCACGTTCCCGATGTAGTTCGAAATCGACAGCGGCGCCCCAAACGACAATCCAATCGACGCTGCGGCCCCGTTGCCCGCGTCATACCCAACGTAGGTGTCATTCACGTCGTTCGTCGGACGGTTCCCCGCCGCGCCCATCGTTTTTTGAAGGTTCGAGTCCACCAGCGTAATGAAATGACTGGGCCCACTCCCCGAGGCAGCAAAATTCAGTCTTCCTTTTAAATTCTGCAACTGCGCCAATCCGCCATCCTGATTTATTTTCGTGTGCAGCATCGTGGAGACCAGGTCCACGTTGTAGCTCTGCCCCGTACAGTTCTGCCAGATGGGCGATCCCGCGATGAGAATGCAGCGCGACGAGTCGATCGAATCGCCCATCAACCCTTGCGTGTTCGTTTGCCAGATCGACGCCGAGTTCAGATCATTGAAGTCCAGGCTGACGCTGGCGTTCGATGCCATTGAATTGCCCGCGCCCGATGGTCCGATCACGAATGCGCCTGGCCACAAATCGAGTTTTGGAAAAAATTTTGGCGGCGTAGACAACACCGCATAGCTGGTCGGCGCCGCCTGCGTATCGGTGAAGGTACAGATCCCGTTGCTGCACGCCGAGGCTCGCGTCACATTCGTGACCACCGCCCAGTTGCCCGTTCCGTAAGGCGCCTGGTTCGTGATCGGGATGTTCCCCGTGCCGTTCGTCTTCGCGCTCCCCGCATATAGCAGGTTCGACGGCCCATTCACTCCATCCGTCGCCACAATGTAGTAATAGTTCGTCGTCGATCCCGTATTGGCGAATGTCGGATACACTCCGTACGGCACTTCTCCACCATGAACGGAGAGCCGCCCGCCTTCCACGATCACACCCGCATATCCAACGTTGCCCAGCGGGTTCGTCGTGCATCCACCCTCTTCATACACATTATCCAGCGTGGTCATCCCGTACCCGCCCGCCATCAAACCGGTGCGGATACCGAATTGCGAGTATCCCTGGATGACGGAGTCTTCCACATGCAGCACATTCCCCGACTGCCAATCAATGCCGTTGCCTTGGCATACCGGCGCAATTTGCAGGTGCTTCAACCAGCCCACCGCCGCGTTGTCTCCGCCCGTTCCCCACGCGCCGCCGCCATTGAATGGTCCCGGCGCGTAGATCACCGAGGGACAGAACGTCGCGCTGCAATAAAAGCCGTTGACATTCGCCGTGGTATCCAGCCCGTCAAGTAAAAATGCCTGGTCGCCTACCACTGTGACCAGATGCCCGAAGTTGCCGTAGTTATTGTTCCCTTGGTATGGCCCGATGATCGACATCACGTTGAAGAGCCGCGTCTTCTGCCCGTACACCGTAATCATCGAACGCTGGCTGCCCTGAACCGTCGGCATTCCTCGCGGCTTGATCAGCGTGACATTGCTGGTCGCCATGTAGCTGTCCGAACGTCCCACCACGATGCAGTCTGCATCGAAGTTGCACTTGACGATCGCCCCCGAGAAATCGATTGTTTGATCGTTCGCCACGATATCCAGCGGCGCATACAACTGGTGCAGTCCCGGAGAGACCCTGACGTACCCGTCCCGGTAGTAGTGATAGTTGTTGCCTGAAAGAATATCCAGCTTCGCTGCAATCGACGCTTCCTGAATGCCCGCCGTCGCTGACGAAATTGTGTAGCCGCTGGCATGCGCATTCGCGGTGGTGAACGTCAGCGTTCCCGCACTGCCGTTTCCTGCACACGTTCCGCCCGTCACCTTCACCGCTTCCGGAGTGCCGGTCCCTGCTATGTAAACGTGATAAAAGGTCTCGGAACCAACCACGCCCGCGGGACACGCGGCCAGCGATACAGTCTTCGCTCCCGCTGTGCTCAAGTCCGTCGTCGGCGACTGCGTCCATGCGAAATCCGTCGAGTACTTCTCTGCCAGCATGCCTGGCGTCGCTCCGCCGCTTCCCGGCTTGGGTTTGTATTTCCCTGCCGACGCATCGTAGGTCACGACTTGCCCATCGCTCGGCGATGCCGTATCCAACGGAATGCCCTGCAGCGCCGTCGCGTTGCTGCTGGTGCCGCATGGTCCCCAGGTAGAATTCCCTTTTAAGCATTGCGTGCTGTCCACCGTTCCGCCGCCCAACTGTCCCGGGGGAACCACTCCACTCACCAAATTCGCCTTCGCCAGCAGTGCCGTATCCACGTAATGCTTCGTGCTGGCCTGGTTTGGAGCGGATGGGTCCGCAGGTAAAGTCAAAGGTCCGCTCATCGCGTCCCCGTTCTTCGCCACGTACGCTCCCGATCCCACCGACGCGACCGCTGTATCGACATAAGCCTTGTTGACCGCAATCGCATTGTCCACATATTGCTTGGATACCGGCGGCGCTGCTGTCCCTGACCCTGGACTCGCCCGCACTGCGCCCACGGTGGTAGGCGAGCTTGCCCCGACCAGCCAGTATTCTGTGCGAACCACATCGTCGAGGTTGAACACCACCTGGTAGTACGTGCCGGTCGGAGTTGCCCCCACATTCGGAATCAGGTCCACGACCAGGCTTCCGTCCGCTGCCAGCAACACACTCATGTTCCCTGCCGCCACCGGCTTTGCATCCACAGTCGTGAACGCCGGCCACGAAATCAACACTGTCCCGGACGCAGGCGTACCATCGGCGCGATACACCGTATCGCTCACTCGGGTCATCAAGGGTGACGCATCCACCGCACTCGCTGGCATCGGAGCGAGCCCCATCCCAAACAGAAATATTCCGAGCAGCCCACAAAAAAGCCGCCCCCTAGGGCGGCGTCGCGCTTCCAGCATGCCTTCCTCCTATTACCGATTCCTACGCATAGTGCTTGTCATCCTGAGCGCAGCGAAGGACCTGCTTTTCTCCGCGCTCTCTGCGAACCCTCCGCGCCCTCCGCGGTTTAAGATCTTCCCGCAACTACCTGCGGCTGGCCGCGTACCCCTGCAAAAACTTCTCCACGCTGCGCACATACACATCCGCAAAGTCCGCCTGTGGGCGCCGCGTCTCGATCAACCGGATCGCGTCATTCAGCTTCCATCCCAGCGCACACAACAACGCCAGCGCCATCATGGGCGCGCGGTGTACTCCCGCCGCGCAATGGATATACAACTTGCTGCCCGCTTGATCCAGCGCGTCAATCGCGAACTCCACCCCGCGCTGAAACACTTCCGCCTTCTTCGGCTGGAAATCATCGTCCACCGGGTTCCAGAACACCTCAATGCCAAACGGCTCCGCCAAGGGCGTATCATCGAACTCAATTTGCATGTCGATCACGTGCGAGATCCCGGCGCGTGCCACGGCGGCCATGTTTTCCTCGTTCCAGATCCCACCCCCGACCGCAATTCGGCCGGTCACCCATGTCATGTCCATGCCCTGATTTCCGTCCCCGGCCGCCAACTGCTTATTCTTCAGCCGCAGTGAGCGAAGTGTCGTCGCGAACCCAGCCCCAAACTTCAATGCACTCCCCCAGTTCAGTTCAGCCCGAACGCAACCGTCTCGGCCTGCTCAGCCCCGCAGCAGAATCAAGATCTGGATCCCCGATCTGAATCTGCATTCTGAAATCCACGTTCCACTTGCCGCTTTCATTTTACAGAATCGCTTGCCACTTCCGCGGAAGTCTCTGCCTCTGCGGCCTCTTCCCCGGCGGGCGCCCGCTTGGGGAAGTCGAAACTCTTCAAAAGCACTTCCGCCAGATCATCGCTGTCCTTGGTCTCCGCTGCACTGCCGGCAGCGGCTGGATAAATGCCAATCAACTCCAGCAGGTACCGGAATTGCGCCAAGTGCCCTTTTACCGCCTCTTCCGTCATGGCCTCGGTCATTTTTTCCAACTTCGCCGCCACCAGTCGCGCAATTTCGTCTCGCAGATATTGCAAATCGACTGGCTTGCTCTCCGCCTCAACAGATGCTTTCGTTTGCCGTTTGCTCGCCTTCTTCGCCGTCTTCTTCACGCCCATCTCGCCATCCGTCCTCTATCCTGCGCCTCAAAATACGCAGCTTAGCGTCTGAACCCACGCACAAAAAACAAAAGGCGCGCCGCTCGGCGCGCCTCTCAGGAATTTTTTCTTCCTACTTAAGTTTAGAATACCAATTTCCAAGAGGTAATTGCGACACGTTCCCCAACTTTCTTTTTCCCGCAGAATCATGGGATTAGGAAATTTTCGTCCTCCTCGCCCTCTTGACAAGCTTCTTCGACCGGCTCCGTCGGATCGCTCACCGCCCGCAAAATTCCCACTTCGAGAAAAATTTCGCTCAGTCGGTCGAGCGCGTCCGGCAATTTACGATCCACCGTCCGGCGGCAGCAACCCAGCAACCGCGCCGTTTCCTCGTACGAGAAGCCCTGCAGGATCACCCGCGCAATCAGCGCCTGTGAGAGTTCATCCAGCTTTGCCAGGCTGCGTTCCACGTCATGCACAAAAATCACCACGTCCTCAAAAGTAGAAACGCGGTAGCAGGTCACCTTGG
>QIAI01000187.1:979-1543 GCA_003224995.1 Acidobacteriota bacterium | reverse complement strand
CGATGCGGTCCGCTTGCGATACAACCACAGGTCGGGATTCTTTCCGGAGTCGCACTCATCTGCAAACCATTCTGATGGCTGCACCGAAGCTGATAGAAAACCCAGCGCGGCGGTCAAGCATTGCCTCCTTCCCCGCACACCGCTGACAGTTCCATCAGGCAAGCCTCCACATCCTCCACCGAATCGACCACAAGCACGCGCTTCGCACGTCTGCGAGGCAGGCCGGCCATCTCAGGCGCACATCCCGGACAATAAATTTCCGGAACGTTCGTCTCCCGCAGCCACAAACCTCCGCAACGTTCGCAATATTTCAACTCCATCGCCACCAACAGATCTTCCAGACTTTCCATGATTGCCTCCTGAAGACATCTCCAGATATGAATTTCCAAGCCAACCACTGCTGCATTGCATTGGCCGACGACCAACGACCGACGACCAAAACAAAAAAGCCCCGCGCCGGTTTCCCGGACACAGGGCTCGTTTCTCTTACGATGACCTGCTTGCGCTATTTAGTTATGAATACGGACCCGCTTCTTTACAAATCCCGAGCTGCAACGTCCTTGA
>QIAI01000187.1:0-959 GCA_003224995.1 Acidobacteriota bacterium | reverse complement strand
TGCACCACGACGCTGACCCGGCCCGTAAAATGAATGGCGGATAAAAGATGCATCATCGATGCCGAAAGCATTTGCGAGGCTCGCACCTTGCGGCGAAACTCCCCGAAACCTTTTTCTTCATCGCTGACTCCTACACAATCCATAAAAATTACTCCGATCATCACCCGGTATTGACTCCGAGCAATAATCAAACTAGCTATAAATGCTGCTTAGCGTATAGCTTTTCGCTGATGAAAGTCAAGAACTCTATTTCCTTTCAGTTGTTGCAATTGAGAACGAAATATCCTGACGCTATAAACGCGTGCTATACTTTCCCCATGAAATTCAAGGCGCTGCAGGAGAATCTGCGTAAAACCCTCTGGGGTCGCATTGAAGAAGGCGACCTCACCGGCCTTCGCCTCGCCCAGCAGACCGGTTTCAAGCAGGCCCACATCTCCAACTTCCTCAATCGCAAGCGCGGCCTCAGCCTGGAAGGCATGGACAAAGTCTTGAATGTGCAGCATCTCTCGGTGCTCGACCTCATCGAACCCACCGAGGTGAACAAGCGCGCCAGCATTCTGCCGCCCACCGAGGACGAATTCGATAACGTTCTGCTGGTGGACGGCGCGATAGCCGCATCCGAACCACTGGTCATGAGCATGAACGTGCGCGAAATCCTGAAATTCAAAAAGAGTTTCCTGCGCAAGATGCGGCCTGAACTGGAAGGCGACCGCGAAAACTGGGAGCGCTTCGTGATGGTTCGCGTGGACGCGCGCGAAGGCATGAGCATGTATCCGCGCCTCCTGCCCGGCGCTACGGTGCTGATCGACCGCCACTACAATTCTCTGAAGCCTTACCGCAAAGGCGAGTTCAACATGTATGCCATAGCCAAGGCTGGCGAATGCAGCGTGAAGTACGTCGAGCAGGCCGGCAACCAGTTAGTGCTGCGTCCGCATAACCCGACGTATCCCATCGAGTCC
>QIAI01000186.1 GCA_003224995.1 Acidobacteriota bacterium | reverse complement strand
TCAGCGATGTCCATCAGGCCCGGAAGCCGGGAACCGCCACCGCTTAAGACCACGCCCGCGATACACGCATCAAACATTCCACTCTGGCGCATGGCTTCCCGTAACATCTCGCAAAGTTCGCGCGCCCGCGGCTCGAGGATCTCTCCCAACAAGCGCTGCGGAAGCAGGCGCGATGCCCGATCACCGACGGAGGGCACTTCGACTTCATTTCCTTCGGGCACCAACGTCACAATGGCATTTCCGTAGAGCTTCTTCAGCTTCTCCGCTTCATTCACGGGGGTGCACAATCCCACCGAAAGATCGCTGGTGAAATGATCTCCACCAATGGGAATTACGCCGGTAAACGTAACCGCGCCATGGTGGAAGATTGCGACTTCGGTGGAGCCTGCCCCGACATCCGCAAGACAAACACCCAAATCTCGCTCGTCCGAGCGCAACACAGCGTCGGCACAGGCCAGGGGTTCGAATATGGTGTCGTCTACGTGAACGCCGGCGCGATTCACGGCGGACACNTGCACTCGCACTTCCAGCCGCGCCGCCATCATGCCTAGCGGATCCTGGACGCCGGCCTGTTCGTCAAGAATGAATTCCTGTGGCAGTAAGTGAAGGATCTCGCGATCGGCAGGGAGAGAAATCGCCCGCGCCTTGTCGACCGCGAGCCGAATTTCTTCGCGTGCGATCTCCCGCGGGCGCGTGCCGAAAGTTACGCCGCCATGCGTGTTCAAGCCGCGAACATGCGATCCCGCAACTCCCACCAATGCATGCTCGACGGGCGCACCCGCCTTGTCCTCCGCACCCTCAACCGCCTTCTGAATAGAACACACCGCTTTTTCCAGATCAACGATGACGCCCTTACGGGAGCCCCGCGACTCGGCAATACCGTGGCCGCGGTAACGCAAACCGTTTTCCGTTATCTCCGCCACCAGCGCACAGGTCTTTGCGCTGCCCACGTCGATTACATTTAGAAAATTCCCTTGCTGGTTCGCCATGCCTATGGGTGATCCTGTTGACCTTGATTTACTGCCATGGCTGCGCTCGGCTTCTTCTTGCCCGCAGTCGCCTTGGGAAAACTCTTACTGCCAATACTCGTAGCCACTGCAGATGTGCCGGTGTTTCTCGTAGCGCGGTCTGGAGGCGCTGACTTCGCGCCCAGGGTCGCCGCCGTTTTCACAGGACTTTTTCTTGGTCTCGCCTTGGCTTTGAATCGCCGGTGGAAAGCTCTGTTCGACGATGCTTTCGCGATGGGCCTCGTCATGGGCTTGCCCACGGCTGTGTCGATGGGATGAGCTTTACCCTCCGGCGAACTGGTGGTTGCTCTTGAACCGGTCATAACATGAATGAGGGCAGCAGGTTTTACACCCGCAGCCATTGCAGCTTTCGCCGCCGCAGGAGTGATTTGTATTGGCTTGGCGCCGCCCTGCATATCGGGGTTCACGATGATCTGGTGCTCGTATCGCAGGTCCACAGATTCGAGTTTCTCGAACTGCTGTCGCCATCCCTGCACGTGCGTGACGTAAATTTTGTAACGGCTCAGAAAATCAGAGGATCCGAGGTGCACCAACACGGCGCCTGCCGAGTCGCTGGTAAGCACTTTCACATCATCCTGATCCGAGATATCTACTTCGCTAAGGTCCTGCGAGTAGTGGCCGCCATCCGCATCGAATTCGCGTATCAGCTGGTTGTAGATCTTCATGCGTGCGGCGCGTGTTGATAGCGGCTCTCCAGGATTCATTCCGACGATCACGGGGAAGGAATATTTCTGCTTTCCAGCCTGGGGCAATTCCATCAGCGTGCCACCCGCATCGATCAGCGAGATCCTCGAGCCCAGGCGTGCAAAGGCGATGGGCGTGCGCTCATGAAGTTCGACCTGGAGACGATTCGGGACAAACCGCATCACGCTGGCGGATTCCACCCAAGGAATTTTCTCAAGCTGCGCTTTTCTCTCGCTCAAAGGGATAAAGAAAATATTGCGGCCGATGTCACCGCCAAACACCTCCATTACTTGCGCGTGAGGGACGTTTCGCGTTCCGCTCACCTCGATGCTGTCGCTGGATTCGATGCGAAACCGCCAGTTGCGCTCGCCATAGCGGTAGGCCGTTGCTCCAACCACGCCGGAAAGGCAGGCGACTACGAGCACGACCGCGGACCAAGCGAGAAGATGGATGGTTTTTTGATCGACCAGGCGCGCATCGTCCAGTTCGCGCTCCGGTTCGCCCGGCGCAGGATACAACTCCTCCTGCAGGATGGTGGGACTGCTTTTCCGCGCCATCAGACCAGGTTATGTCGAAGAAAATCGCTGAGCGAAAATTACTATAACTGCTTTTCGCGAATTGAGATAGACAAAATATGGTTCAGCGGAGCGAAATTTACGCAGCCCCGCTGCACCCATTCGTCTGTGATGGTAGGGAACTTAGATCGGCCCGTTGCCATGATCTCGCGACTCGAAATTCACGTCAGGAAAATCAGGAATTGCAACGTCCGGCAGATTCGACAAATCAACCTTGGGCATCGAGCGCAGGTCGACTACGACCTTGGAAAACCCGGGGCAATTCTGAAACTGACTCGTGCGCATTCGAACCTGGTCCATTTTCATCTGAACCATATTCATTTTCGCTTCCAGCTTTGCCTCAGCCAGTTGCTTTCGTACCTGGGCCATCGCAATTTGCCGCTGCGCCTTGGCCACCCGTTCGCAAACGATTTTGTTCTGAACCCTTTGAAGCGCCACTTCGGTCCGACCGGATGCCTCCGGAATACGACCCAGCATGATTTCGGCCATGGTCACAAGGTTCATGCTTCGGTCAGAGGCCCGCGCCACCACACTTGCCGTACGATCGACGAGGCTGTGCGCCCATCCCAGTTGACCATCCTGATACGCCCCGTTCAGCCCTAAGGCGAGGACGCCCGCTGTCAGCCAATACCAAGCCTTTTCCGATCGCATAATCCACTCCTCAATTCGTACTGGTGCTTAGACGAAGGGATTCTGACTTTGTTAGGCGAAGATACGCGAGGAAGGAAAGAAAAGTTCAAGGAAATCAGGAGCGTCTCGAATTGAGACCTTGGGTATCGGGAATGTCGGGAAGCCGACACAACTGATGATACTGTCAGGCTTTAGCAGCGCCGACACCCTCCACACGGAGATGCAGCTTTTCCAGGATCGTAGGCCCGAGTTGCGACACACTGCCCGCGCCGAGGGTCAAGATAAGATCCCCTGGCTCAGCTTCGCCGGAGACCTGACTGGCAGCTACTTCGAAGGATGGTACGTGGGTGACGCTTTGCCCGGTCGCTTCCCTGATCCGGGCCGCTAGAGACTCTCCCGTGATGCCTTCGATGGGCTTTTCGCTGGCGGCGTAGATATCGAGCACGTACAAGGTGTCCGCATCCCGGAATGCCTCAGCAAAATCGTCCATAAGCGCTTTGGTTCGGGAGTATCGGTGGGGCTGAAAGATGACACGAATCTTCCGAAAACCGCACTGCTTAGCCGCCGCCAAGGTGGCTTTGATCTCAGTGGGATGATGGCCATAATCGTCCACTACGCTGATATCTCCCACTGTCCCTTTGAGCTGGAACCTTCGATCGACGCCGCGAAAATTTTCGAGAGCCGTACGAATCTTCTCCACCGGCAGGTCCAGGCCAATTCCAACCGCAATGGCGGCGGTGGCATTCAAGATGTTGTGCGTGCCTGGAACGTGAAGAATAAAGTTGTCGAGAAGCTTGCCTCGATAGCTGACTTGAAAATGGCTCAGCGGTCGATGCTCGCCTGGCTGCCGCTCGATAGCACCGGGCTTGATGAGGAAATCGGAACCTCGGCGCGTGCCGTAAGTAACTACGCGCCTCTGAGCCTGGAGTAGCAGCTTGCGCAGGATCGGATCATCGTTGCAGGCGACGATCATGCCATAAAAGGGAACGCGATCCATGAATTCGAGAAAAGTCTGGCGCACGTCGCGCATGTTGCGATAACAGTCCATATGCTCGCGATCAATGTTGGTGATCACGGACAGAATGGGGGAGAGCTTCAAGAACGAACGATCGCTCTCGTCGGCTTCGGCCACAAGGTATTGTGACTTGCCCAAGCGAGCGTTAGAACCCATGGCGTCCACTCGCCCGCCGACCACGACGGTGGGATCGAGATCGCCGGCAGCGAGCACCGCGGCGACCATGGATGTGGTAGTGGTTTTGCCATGCATGCCTGCGATGGCGATGCCGTATTTCAGGCGCATCAACTCTGCCAGCATTTCGGCGCGCTGGATGACCGGAATGTGCAGTTCGCGGGCTTTCGCGACTTCCGGGTTCTCCGAGGAAATCGCAGAACTGTTCACAACGACTTCGGCTCCCCCAACATTTTCGGCAGCATGGCCTCCGAAGACTGTTGCCCCCAAGCTGGCCAGCCGCTCGGTGACCGCGGAACTCTTCAGGTCAGAGCCCGAAATCTTGTAGCCGAGGTTCAGCAGCACTTCGGCGATCCCACTCATGCCGATGCCGCCGATGCCTACGAAATGGATGCGCTGGATTTTGGCAAACACGGAAACGTCTTTCTCGCCGCAGATCTACGCTGAGAACGCTGATCATAAAACAATTGGGGCTGGTGTTGCTTGCGGGTAATGTTTGTGCTGATGACTAGGATCTCTCCCAGCGCTTTCGCGCCAACTCGGCGGCCATGGATGCGATTTCCTCAACGGCTTTTGGATGAGCGAGGGATTTGGCGGCGGTCGCCATCGCCTGCAGGCGGTCGGGATGTTTCATTAAGGTCGTGATGGTTTCGACAACGTAGTCCGGCTCTAGCCTCGACTCCTCGACAACCACGGCGGCTCCAGCCCGTTCGAGGGCGCGGGCGTTTACATTTTGGTGGTCATCCGCGGCACGGGGAAAGGGTACGAAGACGGCCGGCTTCCCGGCTGCGGTTATTTCCGCGACCGTGCTGGCACCCGAGCGACAAACCAGCAGATCGGCGCGCGCGAACATGGCAGGCATGTCGTCGATGAACTTATGGACTTCCGCAGAGATGCCCGACTGGTCGTAGGCCGCACGCACGCGCTCGTATTCTCTTTCACCGGTCTGGTGAATGATGTGGAGCGTGGGCATTTTTTCGCGGAGGCCTGTTAAGGACGCAATCATCGCATCATTGATGGCACGCGCTCCCTGGCTCCCGCCAAAGACTAATAACGTGGGTTGAGAGTCAGCAATTTTGGCGGAGATCTGGAAGAATGCGGCGCGTACTGGAACGCCGGTCACATGACAGTTGGGAAAGTAGTGACAGGTTTCCTGAAAGTGGACGGCGGCGGCCGACACCCAACGCGCGACAAGGCGATTGGCGAAGCCGGGTACAACATTGGGTTCGAAAGCAATCGTCGGAATTCGGCGCAGGATTGCAGCCGCCATCGCAGGTCCTGAAGCATAACCGCCGACCCCGATCACGACCTCCGGGCGGAAGTTCGCCAGCATGCGCGAAGAGTTGGCGATCGCCCTCGGCAAATCGAAGGAAGTTTTTAAGCGGGTGGCGAAGCTTACATTCTTGAGTGCGCCCACTTGTACCAACCGCAATTCAAAACCTGCACTCGGAACCAGCCGGTTCTCCATGCCACGAGGAGTACCGATGAAGAGCAATTCGGCGTCATAGACCCTTTTTAGCTCCTGGGCAATCGCCAGGGCGGGAATTACGTGTCCGCCAGTGCCGCCACCCGCCAGGACTACTCGCATGGCCTCATTCTCACGGTTAACGGGGAAGTTGTCGAAGGCGAGTTGCAGGGTAGGAGCTTTGAGCTGCGAGCTTCGAGCGCGCACAAGTGCGTTCGTGTCTCGCAGTTGGTGGCTGGTAGCGCGTTCATTCGGCTTGCTTGGAAATGTTCAGCAAGACACCGACGCATCCAAGCATCACGAACAAAGAAGAGCCGCCATACGAGACAAAAGGCAGTGGAATCCCTTTTGTGGGCATCAGGCCAAGCACGACGCTGGAATCTTCCGAAGAGGTCCGTGGTGCGCAAGGCTACGCGGGTTCCGCGCCAGAGAAAAATCGCAAAGAGGACTACGACGAACAGAGCACCTACCAGGCCAAGTTCTTCGGCAGTCACCGCGAAAATGAAATCCGTGTGGGGTTCGGGCAGGTAAAAAAGCTTCTGCTTTCCCTCCATCAGGCCCAGTCCTGTCAGTCCGCCCGTGCTGATGGCGATCAATGACTGGATGATGTGAAATCCCGTGCCTCGCGGGTCGGCGTAAGGGTTAAGAAACGCCAGCATGCGGTCGCGCCGCCAGCTCACATGGAATAGCAGGAAATAGAGCGGCAGAATGGATGCAGCGAAGGAGTAAGCGAAATAGCGAAACTGCATTCCGGCTACGAAAAGAATCGCGGCTGTAATGCCGGCGCAGGCGATGGCGGTTCCCAGGTCGGGTTGGGCCACGATCAGCAGGAGAAAGAGTACGGTAGGGGCCGCCGCTGGAAGCAATGTGTGCTTCCAGTCCTCGATGGTTTTGGTGCGCTTTTCCAGGAAAAAAGCGAGAAAAAGGATCAAAGCCGGCTTGGCAAGCTCCGAGGGCTCGAAGGAGAAACCGCTCCAGCGAATCCAGCGATGGGTATTGTGCGAGCGGTCGAGAAGAAAGACCGAAAGCAGCAGCAGGGTCGTGACCGCCAGCAGGGAAAAGACCACCACCGGGTGTTTATAGCGGCGGTAGTCAATCTTCATCGCCAGCACCATGGCAATCATGCCGGCTACTGCCCAGAAGAGTTGCTTCAGAACAAAGTTGTAGGGGGAGCCGAACCGCTCTTTCGCCATCACGGCCGAAGCGCTGAACACCATGACCAGCCCTACGAAAACGAGCAGCATCGTGACCGTAAATACCCAACGATCGACGCTGACGCGCTTGGCCATAAAAATTATTTGACCACGGGAAGGGGAGGCAGAGAGATTTTAGATTTGTGATTTTTAGTTCGTGATTAGCAAGTTTGGTTCAATAGTTTCGATGTGGCACCAAATATTGCGCTCACTCGCCGGATTGCGCCAGAGTTTGTACCACTTCCTTGAATACCCGCCCCCGATGGTTGTAGCTCTGAAACTGGTCGAAACTGGCGCACGCCGGGGCCAGCAGCACGACGTCACCGGATTGAGCAACGGCAGAGGCGCGACGAATGGCATTTTCTAAGGTCTCGGCATGAACGACCTCAGCCGCGCCCTTGATATGAGATTCGATCTTCTCGGCCGCGGCCCCGATGGTGTACACCCGCTTTACGCGCTCGCGCAACAGATCGTTCAGGACGGTATAGTCGCTGCCTTTGTCTTTACCGCCGAGGATCGTGGCGTCAACATTTGTGGCCTTGGAATCGTTAAAGTAGTCGACGCCTTTCACCGTGGCCACGTATTCCAGGCGATGCTCCACCGCCTTAAAATTGCGAACCGCGTTGCGAATTTTGGCAGGATCACACCCCATGAGCACCCCGGCACAGACTGCGGCAAGGACGTTTTCCACATTGTGGGAGCCCTTCAGCGGAATTTCGCTCACCAGCATGACTTCGCGCTGAGACTGCCCATCGCGAAAGAAAATCTTTTCGTTGCGCACGCAAGCGCCGCGTTGCACCTCGCGCTTGCGGCTGAACCAGAACACCTGAGCGCGCGTGCGATCACCCAAGGTGTGACTGGTTGGGTCGTCTTCGTTCAGCACGGCAAAATCAGAGGACTGCTGGTTTTCAAAGATCCGGGCTTTCGCGTCCACGTAAGTTTGAAACGTGCGATGGCGATCGAGATGATCCGGGGTGACGTTGAGAATCACCGCGAGCTTGGGACGGAAGGTCTGAATTGTCTCCAACTGAAAGCTCGAGACTTCAAGGACCACGATCGTGTCTTTGGTGGCGCCCTCGACGAGAGAGATTGCGGGCGTTCCGATATTCCCGCCAACGGATACGGGAAACCCTCCCGCAGCCAGCACTTCGCCGGTCAGAGTCGTGGTGGTTGTCTTTCCGTTGGAGCCGGTGATGGCCACGATCAGTCCAGGCAGGTTTTGGGCAGCTAGTTCGATCTCGCCAATGACAGGCTCCCCGGCGGCCCGGGCCTGCACCAGCGGAGGAGCGTCGACCGGAACGCCCGGGCTGACGACAATCAGATCCTGTCCCCGGAATGTACGTTCCCCATGCCCACCGGTTTCGACCGCGATGCCGTGATCTAAAAGAATTGGGATTCCCTCGCGCAGCTGGTCGGGAGATTTTGTGTCAGAAACCGTGACTCGGGCGCCACGCTTCTTCAAGAATAAAGCCGAGGCGACGCCCGACTTGCCCAAGCCCACGACCAGCACGCGCTTGTCTTTGACGTCCATGACTCTAGTCTATCTACCTCAGCTTCAAGGTCGTCAACGCAAATAAGGCGAAGATCAGGGAGGCAATCCAAAAGCGAACGATCACCTTCGACTCGGACCATCCCAGCAATTCGAAATGATGGTGGATGGGAGCCATCTTGAAGATTCTCTTCTTCCGCAGCTTGTAGGACGCGACTTGCAGGATCACGGATAGCGCCTCAATCACAAACACACCACCGATAAAGGGGAGAAGCAGTTCCTGCTTAATCATCACCGCCACCGTGCCGATAGCTCCGCCGAGGGCCAGCGATCCCACGTCGCCCATAAAAACCTCGGCAGGATGCGCGTTATACCATAAGAATCCAATTGCTGATCCCACCATGGCGCCGCAAAAGATAGTCAACTCCCCAATCTGTGGCATGCGTTGCAATTCCAGATAAGAAGCAAAAGTGGCGTGGCCACTCACATAGGTGAGCACCGTCAACGCGCCAGCGGCGATCACGGTACAGCCGATCGCAAGCCCATCCAAGCCATCGGTCAGATTCACAGCGTTGCTTGAGCCCACAATCACGATGCAGACGAAGATCACAAATGGGAAAAAGGCCAACGGCCACAAATGAGGATCATGCGCCCAGCGCTCAATCACCAGGTCGGGGCGAAACTGCTTCGCAAAGGGCACAATGAGCTTCGTGGAATACAGGCCACGGCCCTGCATGATGATCAGAGTCACCGCAATGAGGAGACTGGTCAGAATCTGAAGGCCGAGCTTGGCACGCGCCGTAAGCCCCAGATTTCGACGCTGCACCACTTTTATATAGTCGTCCGTAAATCCAATTGCGGCGAAGGCGCACGTGGAAGCAATGGCGAGCCAGACGAAGACATTGCTCAGATCCGCCCACAGCAAGGTGGGAACCACGATGGCAATGGCAATGAGCAGACCTCCCATGGTAGGGGTGCCGGCTTTCTTCTGATGCGCCTTTGGACCTTCCTCGCGAATGTACTGTCCAATCTGGAATTCGCGCAAACGGTTAATCACGGCGGGGCCCACAATGAGGCCGGTGAAAAGCGCGGTAAGACTCGCGAACGCAGTCCGGAAGGTGAGATAGCGAAAGATGCGGAACGGCGGAAAATAGTGATAGAGCTTGACGAACAGCAGCCAGTAAAGCAATCAGCCTCCGAATTCAGTCGTCGGTCTCGGTCGTCGGTCGTCGGCTAAAAACTCGGAGCCTGCCGGCTCCTTCATCACCCTCGTTTCACACTATACGGAAGCGTCTGCGGCAATCGCCACGGCTTCATGACAATCCGCGAAGTTCCTTCCATTTCTCCAACGCTTTTTCCAGTTTGACGCCGCGAGAAGCCTTGAGCAGCACGACATCTCCATCCTGGGATTCACGTGAGAGCCACTCGCCGGCTTCTTCTGGCGTGACAAAGAATTCGGTGTGGATGCCTTTCGTTTTCGCAGCATCCACCATCGCTTGCGCGAGACCTCGAACCCCCACCAGAACATCGATTCTCCGCTCGGCAACATAATGGCCGGCTGCACGATGCATCTGTTCGCCGGCCGGACCGAGTTCCAGCATCTCGCCGGCAACGACAATACGCCGCTTTGCGGGCATGGCCGCGAGGGCATCTACCATGGCTTCCAAAGCTTTTGGATTGGAATTGTAGCAATCGTTGATGATGCGAACATTATCCAACTGGACAACCTGTCCGCGCTTATCGGTCGCCTGCAACCGGCCCAAGGCCGCAGTTGCTTCTTCCAGCGTGAGTCCGCGTTCGAGTGCCACGGCGATCGCCGCCAACGCATTCGAGATATTGTGGAGGCCCACCAGGGGCAATGTGGCTTGTGCACGATTGCCCTCTACCACCACGTCAAATTTGGAGCCTTCGGCCCCACGCGATTCGATGTTCTCAGCTCGGACGTCGGCGGGAGCCCGCGTGCTATAGCGGACCACTTTGCCCTTGAAATC
>QIAI01000185.1 GCA_003224995.1 Acidobacteriota bacterium | reverse complement strand
CGGCAGGCGCTTCATCTGGCGGAGGTTCTGCAGATGGCGCTTCGAGAAGGCCCCCTCGCAGAGGATGGCGCCTATCCAGAGAGGTGGATCGTCCGCCAGCGGGAAGCTGACGTCCGACGGTCCATGAAACGTACCGGATTGGCTGTAGCAGGGCTTGCGGCAGGGGCGGCCGCTTTCTGGCGTCTTAGCAGAAATCACTGATTAAAAAGACCTTACGTTGTATAGCCGGGAGCGAACTCCTGCCTCTCGCCAGCCTCACGACTTTCTGAAACAATAGCTGGTACCAGCCTTCTGGGGCGCTACCCGTCAAAGGCACCCTGGTTTTTGCTCCCCTCCTACCCTTGGGGAGCCCGAGTGAACATCATGGAACGTGAAACCATCGTCGAAGGAGTCCCCGCCGACTCCGTGAAGCTGCAAGCCGTCCCGGTGCGCGGGATCGAAACCACCCTGCAGGGCTCGATTCTCGTCCTGATCCAGTTCGACGTGGCGGAAGAAATCCGCCTCGACGAGCTGCGCAAAATCTTCAGCGCCCGAACCGCCGGCGCCAGCTTCAAGCATCCGGCGCCGGGCTACGTCCAGTACCAGCGACCGCCTGTGATGGAGCCGATCGAGAAACTCGTCCTCGATAGCGGCGAGCGTCTGGACGGGCAGATCAAGTACTACGATTATGGCGTGCTGAGTGTTGTGTTTGAGTTGCCTTTTAAAGGGGAGTGGGAGGATCTAGTGCGCCTGTCGGGCCGCTGGGTTTGGGACACGGACTTCACCGCATTGGCGTCAAAGATCGTGAAGAAGCGGTTGGAGCGCGCCCGTCCGGCCCTGATCAAGCCGTATGACAACTGGCTGCACGAGGACTACTTCATTTTCCACGTGCGCGAGATGGCGTCAAAACCCTCCGGCAATGAAGTTCTGAAAAGCCATGGCGATCAGATCGCCCAGATCGTCCGCGGCGAGACCCTGCCGCTCTCCGATGGCGAGCGCCAGGAGATCCTGCAGGGCCGTATCTCGTACTATCCCAATGATCTTGCCGTAATTGGGTGGAATGCCGCGTTTCTATACGACAGCATCGCAGGCGCCGAGACCGCCATCCAGTTGCTGGAATACGCGAACTCCCAGCTGCTTGAGTTCCGGCATTATGACGAACTGCTGACCCGTGAGTTGGAGGGCGTCTACGACTTCCTCGAAAATGGAGGCACCAGCCTGTGGTCGCGCTGGCGCACCGCCAACGCCGCCACCAAGCTGCATACCGTGCTGCTGGATGTCGACGAACTCACGGAACACGCCGACAATGCCATCAAGTTCCTGAGCGACATGTTCTCGGCACGTCTTTACAAACTGGCGGCCTCAAGGATCGGTGTGCCCGACTACAAAGACCTGGTCCAGCAAAAGCTGAAAACCGCGGAGGAGCTGTATCACTTCATGGTGGACCAGTTCAATCAGAGCCGGGCGTTTGTGCTGGAGCTGATGGTGGTGGTGATTCTGGTGATTGAGCTGGTGATGCTGTTCAGGGGTAAGCCGGGATTCTGATGATTGAGAATGGAGGAATTGGAAAGGCTGAAGTTTTTCGCGAGCTACTTTTATCTTCTATTCGTTAATTGTTCAATGGTGGAAAAAGGGTCAACGATATGGGCGATCTACGCGGACGCGGGGGTCCTTCGACTGCGTTCGGCTGGCGCCTCGCTTCGCTCAGGATGACGGAGTTTTTTGGAATGGATGCCGCGAAACTAGACTCCCTGGCGCTACCGCCCTCGCCGCTATCGCCCTCCGCCCACCTCCAGCACCGCACCGGTCACATAGGACGCCGCCGACGACAGTAGCCAGACCACTGCTTCCGCAATTTCCTCGGGCCTCCCTGGGCGTCCCATAGGAATGGTCGGCTTCAATCGATCCAGCCGTCCTGGTTCTCCATTGGCGGCGTGAATCCCAGTTTCCACTAGCCCCGGAGCCACCGCGTTTACCCGGATCCCCTCCGTTGCCACTTCACGGGCCAGCCCTATCGTGAACGTATCGATCGCCGCCTTGCTGGCGGCGTAGTGAACCCATTCTCCGGCCGATCCGGTACGCACGGCGATCGAGGAGATATTCACAATCGATCCGCCGGTACCACCGTGGCGTGTCGACATTCGCTTCACAGCTTCCCGGGCACAGAGGATCGCTCCGGTGACGTTCACCGCGAAGGTGCGCTCCAGAGCGGCAGCGGTCACGGCTTCCACGCGGGCAAAGCCGCCGGTGACCGCGGCATTGTTGACCAGACCACGCAAGGGGCCCAGTTCCCGCTCGGCTTCCTTAAATAAATGCACAATGTCGGACTCGCGCCCCAAGTCACCGCGAATCGCAATCGCCTTCCCGCCCTGCTGGCAAATCGCACGCACCACATCCGCCGCTTCTGCCTCGCCGGTCGCATAGTTCACCGCGACGGGAAACCCCCGCTCCGCTGCGAGGCGCGCCGTCGCTGCTCCAATCCCCCGGCTCGCGCCGGTGACAATTACCAAGCCCGATTCGTTTGCAGACATTGGCAACCTTCCTGACTCTCCAGAGCGTAACCGACCTGATCGTCAATTGTCTGCAGCTTGTTCTTTGCAGGCTAATTTGGGGAGCCGAGAAAAAACAGGTCCCCTTCGACTTCGCTCAGGGCAGGCTTTCGCTTCGCTCGGGATGACAATTTTGGGAGAACAATTTGCTTACGCTCTATGGTTTAAGACTTTCTAGAAGGGCGACAACCCGATATCCTGTCCCACTCTCCTGGAGGTTTACTGTGCGCGGTCTTAATAACAAGCGCGTTCTGATTACTGGAGGCGCCAGCGGGATCGGCGCGGCCACAGCCGCTCGGTTTCTCGAGGAAGGTTCGCAAGTGGTGGTGCTCGACCGCGACGAGAAAGGCCGGTCAGCCATCCAGCGCCAGCTTCCAAAACTTGCCGGCGCAGTGGCCGCCGACGTCTCCCAACTCGATCAAGTCCAGTCCGCCTTCTCCGAGGCCGTCCGCCTCATGGGTGCGGTCGATGTGCTCATCAATAACGCCGGCATTTCCATTCGCCATAATTTTCTGGAGATCACCCCGGAAGAATGGGATCGCACGCTGGCGGTCAATCTCACCGGTGTTTTTTACGTCGCCCAGGCCGCCGCTCGACACATGTGGGACCGGGGATCGGGCGTGATCCTGCAAACTGCTTCGACCAACGGGATTGTCGGGCAACCCTTTTATGCGGATTACAACGCGACCAAGGCGGGTGTCATCGAACTCACCAAAACCATGGCGCTCGAACTTGCTCCAAAGGTTAGAGTGTGCGCCGTCACTCCCGGCTATGTGTTGACGCCGATGCAGCGCGCCGAATATACCGATGCCATGCTGGAGGAAGTCAATCGCAAGATCCCGCTGCGGCGGCACGCGCAGCCCGAAGAGATCGCGGCGCTGTTCGCTTACCTGGCCTCTGACGACGCAGCGTACATAACCGGACAGGTGTTCACTTGCGATGGAGCGGAAACGGCTGGGGGCCTCGCCAGCCGATAAAGCGGGAACGAGGATCCACCTCTATGTGCCGGATACCGATTCTTCGGGCCTGGAGCCCGTGCTCATCACGCCCAGCATGGTACGCCAGCGGACCACCTGTTCCGATTCGTGCGTATCCTCGGCCACAAACTCCATTCCGTAGCGATAGCCCTTGCGGTTGCGCACGACTCCGCGGATGCGAATTGGCAACCCCGAGTAGGGCGGGGTGATGCCGCCTTCGTTCAGTTCGTTCCCGCGCCCCACAATGACGCTGGTTTTACTGCGACCATGCACGATTACGCGAATGGGGACATCGAGATGGAGACGCGGCCAGCGACGGGTTCTTTTTTCGGTTTCGATGGTCATAGGTATCGAGTTTTCAACGACCTTCCAGGTTGGTGGCGAGCGCAGCTTCCGTCTGGAGCATTTCTTCCCACGGGCAAAGCTGGCTGCTTAGTTTATGGATGGCGACCTGCATTCCATCAAGTCCCGGGCTTTCCAGCACCCACACAATTCGGAAGTAGGCATGGCGACCGGCAAATTCGATAGCGAGCAGGTCTCCGCAGCGCAACTCGGCATGCACGTTGGTCAGTAGTGCGCCGCTGTGGCTGAGGCTGGTGGCTAGTACGATGTC
>QIAI01000184.1 GCA_003224995.1 Acidobacteriota bacterium | reverse complement strand
ACGATTCACAACTTACCGCAAAAGTGGGCGCCTTTTGATATTGCGTGAAATCGGCGATAGCGCTCAAAACCCTGCCGGGGATTTTGAGTGTAACCTGGATTTTTCGCCAACAGCGTGAAATCGGCGATAGCGCTCAAAACCCTGCCGGGGATTTTGAGTGTAACCTGGATTTTTCGCCAACAGCGTTGGGAGAAGAGACGGACGCGGCAAGCCGTCTAACTGACAGATCTGCCAGCTGACGGCCCAGTTCTCGGCGTCCAGAATCAGCTTGGGAGACACTGCAAAACGACACAAGGGGCGCTAACAGGTGTTTTTCACAGGTCTAACCTTCACATTCCTTAAACAGTTCTGCCTTGGTCTTTGGCTGACTCTCCCCTTGTTAATGAGCCTGGCTCTGGCAATAACGCTTTTAGGGCAGGCTGTGGGGAAGCAGGAAGGATGGTCACACTTTGACAGCGTTTACTGGTCATTCATCACCGCAACCACGGTCGGCTATGGCGATGTTCATCCGATCAAAAACAAATCGAAAGTTACTGCCATCATAATTGCCTTCTTGGGGCTAACGCTTACTGGGATTCTCATTGCCGTCGCAGTGCAGGCTGCAACCGTGGCGCTGGGCACCACCCATCGGTGACTTTTGCGTGGGCAGTGGCGTGCAAACGTTCATGCTTCGGCATTGCCTGAAGGGGAGCACGATTCGTGACTATGAGGAAATCGTGTCAGCGCAGCAAAACGATATGAATCTTCCACTTCCCGTCCTCGACTGGATAACGAACTACGATCGAAATTGGCTGCGCGGTGACGTTGTCGCCGGCATCACACTCGCTGCCTACCTTCTGCCGGCCGGGTTAGGTGATGCCTCGCTGGCCAACCTGCCTCCCCAAGCGGGACTCTACGCGTGTTTGTTTGCCGGGCTGATCTTCTGGCTGTTCTGCAGCTCGCGGTACACGTCTATCACGGTCACTTCCGCCATATCCCTGCTCGTCGGCTCGTCGCTGGGCGAAATTGGGGGAGGCGACACGACCCGGTTTAGCGCGCTGGCGGCGGGTACGGCCTTGCTCGTGGCGCTCATCGCCTTCAGCGCCTGGCTGGTCAAGGCCGGCTCGATCGTCAACTTCATCTCCGAGAGCGTGATGGTTGGGTTCAAGTGCGGCGTGGCGCTCTTCCTCGCCAGCACGCAATTCCCCAAGTTACTTGGCATCCACGGGGCACATGGCAATTTCTGGGAGAACACCACCTACTGCCTCAAGCACCTGCACGAGACCAACCTCACTTCACTCACTATTGGAAGCGCCGCGCTGGCGGTGCTCGTGCTCGGGAAGATTTTCCTCAAGAACAAACCCGTGGCGTTGTTGGTCGTCGTGGGCGGAATTTTGGCTTCAGGCTTGCTCGGCCTTGACGCCCGCGGGGTGAAACTGCTCGGCGAAGTGCCGCAAGGCTTGCCAGCCATCGGCCTTCCAGCGATTCACTGGGCCGACGCGAACAAGTTGGTGCCCCTCGCGTTCGCGTGTTTTCTGCTCGGAGCGGTAGAAACGGCCGCTATTGGCCGCACCTTCGCCGCGAAGCACGGCGGGCGACTGGACGCCAACCAGGAATTTCTTGCGCTCGCCGCGTCCAACCTCGCTGCGGGGTTGGGCCGCGGTTTCCCGGTCAGCGGTGGGATGTCGCAATCGCTCGTCAACGAAGGCGGGGGCGCGCGCACGCCGCTGTCCGGCGCCATCGCGGCGGGATTCATGTTAATAGTGGTGCTTTTCTTCTCGCACCTGCTTCGTTCGCTGCCCCAGCCCGTTTTGGCAGCGGTGGTATTAGTCGCGGTGGCCGGTCTTTTCAAAGTTTCCACACTCAAGCAGCTCTGGCGCAGCGACCGCCCTGAGTTCGTCGTGGCGATGGCAGCCATTGTCGGCGTGCTAGGGCAAGGCCTGCTGCGTGGGGTGATGATCGCCGCAATCATCTCGCTCGTGTTATTGATCCGTCGCGCCTCCCGACCGCATGTCGCCGTTCTCGGGCGCATTCCTGGCACGCAGCGCTTTTCCGATCGCGAGCGGAATCCAGAGAATGAGATGATCCCCGGCGTGCTGATCTTCCGGCCTGAGTCGGGTCTCGTCTATTTCAATATGGATCATGTGCGCGACACGATTCTGGATAGGGTGCGCGCCGAAGCCGTCCCGCCCAAGCTCGTTGTACTGGACCTTTCCGCTGCGCCCCTCGTGGACATGCACAGTGCGCACATGCTGGCGAGCTTGGCCGAAGAACTGACCGCTGATGGCGGGCGTTTTCAGGCTGTCGAAGCGCGGTCATCGGTGCGCGAGCGGTTGCGTAGCGAAGGAGTAGATGCGCGGCTCGGCGGAATTGACAGGTTCACCTCCGTGGCCGACGCCTTGAAGGCCTTTCAATCTCAGAAACTGACAGCCCGTGCCGAGATCGTTTGAGGCTTGTGGTGCGAAACTGGCACCCTCCTGAGTTCCGCGAACTGTCCCCCAGCATTCAAGAACGGATCAGGAAACGAGCCCCAGCTAAAAGAGGCACAGGAGCGCTTGAAAGCACCGATGTAGGCTGCCTAACATTGAATAAGCGGATTTGCGCCTAGTATGTACGATGGCGTACAATGCCGCTAAAATTTCGCAGTCAGAGTTTGCCCTGTTGAGGGCAGGGCGGTGACCCGATTGCAGTGGGCGGTCAATATGTGTAGGTCATGTGGTGGAAGCAATCAGTCTGAATTTAGGTCAGAAGTTTGTATTCATTTTCCCGGACGCCAAAATTTGGACAAACCCGCGGTGTTCGCATTTCCGACGCTCTTGATATGTTTGGATTGTGGTTGTACTGAGTTTTCAATAGCCGACACGGAATTGCGATTACTTGCCCAAAATGATTCACCTATTCAGGGGAAAACAGGTTTCGTTGCTGTTCGTCCGCACACCTCGCAACGTAGCTAGGACAGCAGGTATCAATTCGGTTCCTGCGTTAGATTTCTTAACGAATCCCTATGCCCCTGCGTTGAGTGCGCCCTGCACCAAATCCGGGTCGTTAGTCTCTGATACGAATAGTATCTTCGATGTCGGAGAAACCTCCGAGATTAGCCTAGCTGCCGTCATTCCGTTGAGTTTTGGAAGACCGATATCCAGCAAAATCACATCCGGGTTTAGTTGCCCTGCCTTCTGGACCGCCTCTTGTCCATCTGCTGCTTCCGCGACGATCTGCAATTCTGTGCGTGTTCCGAGAATCGAATAGATCATCCGACGCCATTCCTCGAAATCATCGACAACGAGAATCCGATATTCTTCCATGACCTTCCTAAGGGGCCTCAAAGCCGACCGGGATAACGCCATACAGAGGGACCCAGGACAATACAGTGGAAACCCTAAGAAAATGGGTCATTAGCATGAGACGCGAGTTGTTTTGGAACGCGAAGAGAAAGTCGAATCCGCAGGGTGGGAAATGGCAAACATCCGCGCCGGATGTTGAAACAGCAGACGAGTCTGAACGTCAATCGCCCTGACACTAACCCATGTCCACCCCAACACGGTCGCAGAAAGCAGTCTCGTGGCTTGCACTTCTCGCTT
>QIAI01000167.1 GCA_003224995.1 Acidobacteriota bacterium | reverse complement strand
AGCGATGATATCGATGGTCATGAACATAGGCCAACCTACGATTCCACCAAGTGTCCCCAGGGAAATCGCACCCACTCCGTACATCATTGTGCCGCCAAACCACAGCAGTCCCATCGACACGCCGAGCGGCCAATTCGTGACTGAGTGGCTGTTGTAGAAGGACGCCCAGGTACGATTCCTGTTCAGAAGCCGCACGCAGTAGATAAAATTCGCGACGAAGCCTCCGGTCACCGTAAGAGCCCAGATCGGGTTCGCGGCCATTGTGGGGCTTGCCCCCAACTGAAGCGCTCGTAGTCTCAGCTCCTCTCCAAACACGAAACTGAAATTCAGCATCGACGAGAAGATCCCGGAAAAGATGCAGATGATGAGCCCAATGGTAAAGCCCGACCGGGCATCGCTACCGGTTGAAGCCTCACGCTCGCGGGCACGTCCGGCAAGAGCAAGAAACACGAGTCCCAGAGTCATGACCAAGGTGCCGGCGATCAGGGCTAGCCCGCGTTTCGTCAACAGCTGTTCGGAGTGAAGTATGGCGAGGGGAAGCAGAGAGCCGAAAGACGCCGTGATGCCCAGGATCAAGGCGAATCCCAGCGCCAGGCCAACCCGGGTGATCCCCAGACCAAACAGCGTGGCGCCCACGCCCCAGAGCAGCCCGAACAGTACCACCTTTACCAGGGTCGAGGGCGATGCTCCTGCGTAGGTACTAGCGAGTCGGGGCACAGTGGCGAAGGTGATCGTCCACGGAAGCACTAGAAGGCCGGACACCGCGAACACCAACCAACTGTTTTCCCATTGCCAGCCGGTTATTCGCTTCATGGGCGCAGCGAAGCTTCCATTGAGCATGCCGGCAAAAACGACCACCACGAGTCCCCATAGAACATTCGCGGTCATAGGCTGTCCGGAGATTGGATCATCGCGAGTATCCTTCCGTTGGTGCAGAAGAGCGAGCGGAGAAAATGAACCATCTCCGTAACGCAGGTCAAGGAAAATCCGCCACCCATTGAGACTCGTCGTTCGTTGACAGGCAGAAATGCATTGGATACAGTCACGACGTTTTTTGATGGTGTCGAGGTAAGGCGTCCCAGGAGCACGCATTGCTTATCCGTTCTGTTGAGGTCCGTGTCTGTCGCAACCCCGGCGAGACCACATCGCAAGATGGCATGCGGGCTGGCGGAAACTCCAACTTCGAATTCCTGATCGTTTCCATGAAGACGGACTCCGGCATCGAGGGTCACTCTCTAGGCTTCGCGGGTCGCGGTGCGAACATGGCGGGCGCAATTGCGGCGTCAGCCCTCAAGCCTTTCTTCGAAGGAAAGGACCCTCTCTTCCGCGAGCAGCTTTGGCAGGATTTTCGCACCTACGATCGCTGGTGGAATCACGTTCCGATCTACTCCTACGGTCCGTTTGACATCTGCCTGTGGGATATTGCTGGGAAGCTTTGCGGATTGCCCCTGTACAAGCTCCTCGGTGCCTACCGCGACAAGATCCCCGTCTATGCCAGCTCCTTTGTGCTGGATACCCCGGACGACTATGCCAGGCAGGCGTTGGAGGCGAAAACCCAAAAGTGGCACGCCTACAAACTGCATCCGCTTGGCAGAGTAGATTTTGATCTTGCGGCCTATCGCGCATGCCGGGAGGCCGTCGGTCCCGATTTCAAGTTGATGGCAGATCCGGTAGCCGCATACTCGTACGAGGACGCGTTGCGGGTGGGCCGGGAGCTGGAGCGGTTGAATTATTACTGGTTTGAGGAGCCGCTCCCTGATACCAACTTCCATGGACTCCGAAAACTTGCAGCCGCACTCGATATTCCCATTTGCGGCACCGAGGTTCTGCCCGGTTCACACTATTCGACCGCGCAATGTATTTCGGAGTCTGTTGTCGATATCGTGCGAACCGACGTCTCGTGGAAGGGCGGCGTGACGCCCGTTATGAAAACTGCTCACCTGGCGGAATCTTTCGGCGTGCACTGCGAGGTGCACACCGCGATCTATCATGCCCTTGAGATTGTGAACCTGCATTGCTGCGCGGCAATTTCGAACTGCGAGTTTCTCGAACTTCTGTACCCCATTTCGGACATGAACTTCGGCATGAAACGTGCCATCGACATCGATGCGAGTGGTTATGCTCACCCGCCGGAAGCTCCCGGAATCGGCGTGGAGTGGGACTGGGACTTCATCGAGAATTGCACCATGAAGGTGCTATGAAGCCCTGTCCGCCAGTCCGCAACCGACGGGAATGCACCTCAAGAAGAACCGTCTTAGGTCGAGTAGTGCAAGTCGCGGGAGAGTTGCTCCTGGCCTGCGTGATTCTCCCCGGCGCCTTACCGCAAAAAGCCGTACCGGACCAATCGGGCGCGCAGGCCGAGGACGGTTACGTGGGATCCCGGGCTTGCGCGAAGTGTCACGCTAGCATCTACGAATCGTTCTCACGCACCGACATGGGGCGATCGATGTCGGAAGCAACTGGTGCATCACTCGCGAGGATCCCCCAGACAGCCAGTATCACGGTTCCCGGTCTTAATCGGAGTTACGAGGTCTACACGAAGGACGGAAAACTCTACCAGAGCGAATTCGCAGCCACAGCCGCAGGCAAAGAGGTTTTTCGCGAAACGCATAAGTTGGATTATTTGATCGGATCGGGCGCGAATGGTATGGGCGCAATCGTGAAGCAGGGCGAATACCTCTTCGAGGCGCCGCTTTCGTTTTACGCGAAACCGGGCCAATGGGAGCTATCACCTGGTTACGAATTTGGCGACTATGGCTTCAATCGGCCCATCCTTACGGGATGCATCGCCTGCCATAGCGGGCGAGCGCGCGTCGCTGCAGCCGAGAATGGACAGTTTCAGGAGCCCCCGTTCGCGGAACTCGCCATCGGTTGCGAGAACTGCCACGGTCCCGGTGAAGCACACGTAGTCGCAGCCGATACTGGGTCTTTGCCCGGGTCAATCGTAAATCCTGCCAAACTTTCACCCTGGCTGGCCAATAACATCTGCATGTCATGCCACCAAAGCGGGGATGCGCGAGTCCTGCAGCCGGGAAAAACCTTCCGCGATTTTCGTCCTGGAACGCCTTTGCAAGACACTCTCAGCATCTTCCTGGTTCCTTTCGGCCGAGAGTCAGCACCCAAGGATGACCTGCTGGAGCATTACCTCTCCATGCGGTTGAGTAAGTGTTACCTGAAGAGTGGCGGCCGGCTGACTTGCATCAGCTGCCACGATCCTCATGTGCAGCCGAGTCGTCAGGAAGGTTCGGAGTACTTTCGACGAAAATGCCTGAGCTGCCACACCGAGAAAAGCTGTGCGGTGCCAGTATCGTTGAGACAGCACAAGACCCCGCCCGACGACTGTGCGGGCTGCCACATGCCGAAGCGAGACGTAAACGTCATATCCCACTCGGTTCTGACCAACCATCGCATTGTCGCGGAAGCCGAAGAACCATTTCCTGACATTGCGTTTCATTTGACTACGCCGCAACTTCCCGACCTGGTGAATCTCACCGCCGACAACGCAACGAGCGAGAGCTTGTCGCCCCTCGTACGCTTGCAGGCGTACGCCCAGGTTGTGCTGGCACACTCCGAATATCGGCCGCGCTACTGGTTATTGGCCGATCAACTCAAATCGACCCATCCCGAGAATGTCGACGTACTCGAAGCG
>QIAI01000166.1 GCA_003224995.1 Acidobacteriota bacterium | reverse complement strand
TGGCCGGCGGAGCGCCGTCTTTTCGAACTCGAAGTAGCAAACGATTTCACGGCGTCGATCACGCGCCCTTGTTCTGCTTCGGTCAGATCGTTGTAAAACGGCAAGCGTAACAATCGCGCGCTCATGTCATCCGTGACGGGACAACGCGCCTCGCGCGCTGCCCACTTTCGTCCCATGTCGGATTGGTGGAGCGGCACATAGTGGAACACGCTGAGGATGCCTTCTTCCCGGAGGTGCGCGATTAATCGGTCGCGATCATTCTCCGATGGCAAAATCAGGTAGAACATGTGAAACGCCTGCTCGCAATCAGCGGGCACCCAAGGCAATCGCACGCTCTCCTCCGCTGCCCAGTGCTCCAATTGCTCCCGATACATTTGCCAGATGTGTTGCCGCTTGCACTGAATTTGCTCTCGTCCCTCGAGTTGCGCCAACAGGAATGCCGCCAGCAGATCGGAAGGCAAGTAGCTCGATCCCAGATCAACCCAGGTGTATTTATCGACCTGGCCGCGGAAGAATTGGCTGCGGTTGGTTCCCTTCTCACGAATGATCAGCGCCCGCTCCACCAATTGGGGATCATTCACTACCAGGGCTCCCCCTTCGCCGCAAGTCACATTCTTGGTTTCGTGGAAGCTTTGAGTCGCCAAGGATCCAAAGGTTCCAGTCATTTTGCCTTTGTAGCGAGCGAAAAGAGCATGCGCATTATCTTCTACAACTGCCGCCCCGTGTTGCTTGGCAAGCGAGCCAATGACATCCATTTCGCAGGGAACGCCCGCGTAATGCACGGGCACGATCGCCTTGGTGCGAGGGGTGATGAGTGCTTCGAGCCGGCTCTCATCCAGATTCAAAGTGTCCGGGCGGATATCGGAGAACACGATCTTCGCGCCCCGGAGCACAAACGCATTTGCGGTCGAGACGAACGTGAACGAGGGCAGGATGATTTCGTCCCCAGGCCCGCAATTGAGGAGGATTGCAGCCATCTCCAGCGCATGAGTGCAGGAGGTGGTCAGCAGGACTTTCGGCACTCCGAGTTCCCTCTCCAGCAATTCGTGGCAGCGACGCGTAAAAGGGCCGTCCCCGGACGCATGCCCATTCGCAATCGCCTCCGCGATGTACTTGTACTCGTTACCCGCGAGGCAGGGGCGGTTGAAAGGAATCGAAATCTTCATTGCCTGGGGCTCCGGCCATCACCGGTTCGCACCACGTACGGCGGCTTCTGCATGCTGCGAAAATGCATGCGCGCGAGGTACTCGCCCATAATACCGAGGGCGAATAATTGCGCCCCGGAGAACAGCGCGATAATCGAGGCCAGGAAGGGAAATCCGGGCACAGGCGTCCCCTGCGAAAAATATCGGATCAGGACATAACCGAGCACGCCGAATCCGAACAGCGTGAAAGCAAATCCGACCAGGCTGGCAATCTGCAGAGGCTTGGTGCTGAAGCCGGTCATCATGTTCATGGCATGGGTTAACAGTTTCCGAAAGGTATAGCCTGATGTGCCCTGGCCGCGCGGCTCATGGCGCACTGGAGTTGCTGCAAAGCGATTCGTTCCCCAGGTCAGCAGGACATCGATCGACACAAACGCTCCTTCATAATGGGTGAAGGCATTCGCCACTTGCGCCCGAAAAGCGCGGAACGCACTGACGTTGCGGGCAATCTCCGCTCCCATCACATTCTGCAATGCGAGCTTGGTCATCCAGGAAGCCAGATCGCGCAGCACGCCATGCTGCTCCTGCGCCGGCCTTCCGTAAACCACGTCATAGCCTTCGTCGAGCACCGCCAGCAGCTTTGAAATCTCCTCCGGCGGATGTTGCAAGTCGTCATCCATGGTGACAATCAAGCCATATTGCGCGCTGCGAATCCCGCACAGCAGCGCATTGTGCTGGCCATAATTGCGCATCAGGTTAATGGGATGAAGCCACGAATGCTGCTCCGCCAACCGGCAGATCACTTCCCAGCTATTATCCGGGCTGCAATCATTCACCATCACCATTTCGTAGTGGTCTGCCAGCGGGGGGAGTACCTCAGCCAGGCGCCGCACCAGTTCCGGCAAGATCTCCTGGCTGCGGTAAACGGGAATGACGATGGACAGTCCCGGCAGAGATGCTCGTGCTTCTGCCGGATGCTGGTGGCTACTCTGTGGCTCCACGCTCATTCTCGGTTATCCGCGCGCCACGGTCGTGATGCCCACCACGATGATCACGAGCCCCAGAAGTTTTTGCAGCGAAACTTTTTCGTGCAGGAAGTAAAGCGCACCCAGTGTGATGAGGAAATACGTGAGGCTTACGAAAACGGGATAGCAGGTGGAGAGCTTCTGGGTACTCAGAATGCGCAACCACATCACCGCTCCGGCAGCGGTCAAGAGGAATCCTGCGATGAAGGCAGGCCGGGTCAGCAAGCGTACCAGGTCCGACGCCGTGCCCAGGCCACCAGACTGTGCCACTCCTGCCTTCAGCAAAATGTTGGCCAGCGCCATGCATACAGCAGTTAGTAGCAGGAGTAAGAAGCCTGCCAAGGTCACGCGGGTCGTCTCCAGTTCGGCAAAATGGATAGCTTTCGAGATACGATGAAGGGTACGTTACCACAAACTCCCGGCGCAACTTGCAGTTTTGGCTGGACCTCGTGGGAGCTCTGGTTTGATCGATCTGGCAAGCATCAGCATGAATCTTGAAGAATCTCCAGACGGCCTATGGCGCGCAAAGGATTCCTCCGTCATCTCGTACCCGGATTGGGGAAACGCGGCATGTTTTCAGGTTGAGGACTCTTCGTTTTGGTTTCAGCATAGGAATGCGTGCATTCTGGAAGCCATCAAACTCTTCCCTCCCGGGGGACCGGTCTTCGATATTGGGGGCGGCAATGGTTACGTAGCCAAAGGCATGCAGGATGCCAGCCTTGAGGTTGTGCTCGTGGAACCCGGCATAACCGGCGCTCGCAATGCGCAACAGCGAGGGATCCACACCGTGATCTGTGCCACTCTGCAAGACGCGGGTTTCGTTCAACAAAGCTTGCCAGCCATCGGATTGTTCGACGTGCTGGAGCACATTGAAAGAGAAAAAGAATTTCTGGCGGAGTTGCGGGAGTTCCTCATCCCGGAAGGCAAGGTGTATCTTACCGTCCCAGCCTACAATTTCTTATGGTCCCGGGATGACATTGATGCCGGCCATCAGCGGCGCTACAGTCGACAGGCGCTGCGCAATGCGCTGCTGAGTGCAGGTTTCAGGATTGATTTTCTGACCGGCTTTTTTCGCTTCTTGCCTCCCGCAATCCTGCTGGCCCGGGTTCTCCCCTACCGTTTGGGCATCTCATCTCGGGATGCAGCCAATATCAACCATCGGATGAAACAGCAACACGTGCCACAAAACGGATTGGTTCGGGCTATCTTGCAAGAACTCCAGAGGCGCGAGAGGCTGCGACTGCAGAGCAAGGCAGAAGCGAAGTTCGGCGCGAGTTGGTTGGCCGTCAGTTCTAAAATATGAGGGGAATCAGGCTCGTCTCGCCAGTTGGCTGAGCAATAGGGGCCGATCATTTTCCGCAGGAAGTCAAGGCATGTCCGGAGTTGCAGCCCGCGCTCAGGCAGGCTCCTTGAAAACCGGATCGGCCGCCGCCACCACGAACAGCGAACTGCCGAAAGGGATGGGCAGCAAGCTCACCGTCTTTTGCTCGACCCGCGAGAAGCGGTAGAAGAACTCGTTCAGCAAGCGAGGAGGAATCCCAGGCGGCTGCGGCTCCCGCGGAAAGAGACGCTCGGATACA
>QIAI01000165.1 GCA_003224995.1 Acidobacteriota bacterium | reverse complement strand
TTCAGGGGCGGCTTGCCCAATTGGATATGCCGCTCGACGTTCTCCACCATGACGATGGCGTCGTCCACAACCAACCCAACCGAGAGCACAATCGCCAACAAAGTCAGCAGGTTGATGGTGAAGCCTGCAACCAGCATCAGGAACACCGCGCCAATCAGTGAGATTGGAATTGCGACTACAGGGATCAGAACGGAGCGGAATGATCCCAGGAACAGGAAGATGACTACAATAACGATGAGAAGCGTCTCGCTGAGAGTGCGCAATACCTCGTTGATCGCGTCCTGAATGTAAGCCGTCGAATCGTAGGGAATGCCGACCTTCATGCCCTGGGGCAATTGCGCCTGAATTCCAGGAATCGTCGCCCGCACCTGCTTGATGACTTCCAGCGCGTTCGAAGTTGGGAGTACCCACACTCCCATGAACGTCGCGGTCTCCCCATTGAACCGAACATCCTGATCGTAGTTCTCGGCGCCTAGGACGACATCGGCGATGTCTCCCAACCGAACCACCACGCCGTTGTTCTGCTTGACGACTAGCTGCTTAAACTCCTCCGGAGTCTTCAGATTCGTATTCGCGACCAGGTTTACCGACACCATGGAACCCTTGGTGCTGCCGATCGCCGAAAGATAGTTATTGCGCGCTAATGCATCGCGCACCGCGGAAGGCGCGATTGCATAGGCCGCCATCCGATCTGGCTTCAGCCAGATGCGCATGGCAAAAGTGCGATCCCCGAGAATGTCGGCTCGCTGCACACCACTTACCGCACTCAGCTTGGGTTGCACCACGCGGGTCAGATAATCCGTAATCTGGTTTTGATCCAGATCCTTGGAAGAAAATCCGAGATACATCGCCGCAAACTGGTTGTCGGCAGTTTGCAGATCGATCACGGGTGCTTCCGCCTCTGGCGGCAAGTCGTTGCGCACTTGCGCGACCTTGGCTTGAATCTGCGTCAAGGCGGCATTAGTGTCGTAGTTGAGCTTCAAGTGCACCGAGATCGTGCTCAACCCTTGCGCGCTCGATGATTCCATGTAATCGATACCGTCGGCGCTGGCAATCACGCGCTCCAGGGGCGTTGTAATGAATCCGCGCACTAAGTCGGCGTTCGCGCCGACGTAGCTCGTGGTGACCTGCACCACCGCAATGTCGCTGCGGGGATACTGCCGCACGCTCAACGAACGAATCGATTGCAATCCGGCGATCAGGATCACCAGGTTCACGACGATCGCCAACACCGGTCGCTTTACGAATAAATCGGTAAACTTCATGGTCGTTCCTTACTTAGCTGTCCTGCGGGTTAGGAGCCGGATTGTCTCCAGGCTGGACCTTGTTGTTCACTTTGACGGCAGCTCCGTTGCGTAGCTTGAAGACTCCCGAAGTCACCACTTCATCGCCCGGGTTTACGCCGGAGACCACTGCCACCTGGTCGCCGCGGGATCCATCGACCTTTACGAACTGCTGTCGCACCCCACGGTAGGTCTGCCCCTTGGGATCCTTCAGATCCGTAATAACGAAGACCGAGTCGCCGTAAGGCGCATAGCTGATGGCGGACGCGGGAAGAGTAACGGCTTCGCGGTTGTCACCGTAGCCCAGCTCCACTTGCACAAACATACCCGGCTTCAGCTTGCCTTGCGGGTTCTGCAGGGTGGCCTGGACTTGCAGGTTACGAGTAGTTTCGTCGACGATCGAGTCGAGCGCGGAAACCCGCCCCGGAAACTTCAGGCCCCCAAGATCTTCCGAGCTGACATGAAGATTGCGCCCGATTTTTACCTGGTTCGCGGCCTGCTGCGTCACCCCGAAATTCACATAGATAGGATTCAGCGCTTGCAGCGCAACGATCGGGTTACCGGCAGCTAGATATTGCCCAAGGTTCACCTTGCGAATGCCGAGAATGCCACTGAATGGAGCGCGGATCGTTTTGCGATCGATGGTCGCCTTGATCTCGGCGACGTTTGCCTCGGTCTGCCGTTGCTGCGCAGTCGCCTGATCATACTCAGCCTTCGAGATGACGCCTTCCTTGACCAGTTGCTCCATGCGCCCGTAATTGATTTTCGCCAGGTCGCGCTGAGCCTCCAAGGCAGCCAGCTGCGCGCGCTCCTGACGTGTATCGAGCTCGACGACCATATCGCCCTTTTGGATCGTCTGTCCAGATTCGAATCCAATCTTGGCAACAGTACCGGGCAGGTCGGCGCTGATGGTCACACCCTGAACCGCCTCCATGGTGCCGATTACAGACAGGGTGCTGGGCCAGAGCTCACGCTTGGCAACCACGCTGGTCACCGCCTCGGGAGGAGGTTGGAAGGACGAGGCAGCGTGCACCGCCGTTTCGACTTGACGGTACTTTACAAACCCCAACGCCGTGAGCAGCAAAATCGTCACGGAGAGCATTAAAACCATTCGCTTAGCCATGCTTACCTTTCGACCCTACAGAACAATGCAGTATTAGATTGAGGCCCCACCCTGAAAGATTCGCCGTTAATTCTCTCAATTATCGCGTCCGTTGAAACCCGCCATTTCGCCTATTGACAAATTAACAAGCTCCCTGGCCACGGAACCTCCGATGGACGAAGCCACCTCACCCTCTACTGGTATTGACGAACAGCCGTGCCAAAAATCGACACAATTGATGGATTTTTTTTAGTAGGGTAACGCCCGATTCGCCTTGAACTCATCGCAGAAGGCTGCCGGGGTTAACTGTCCGGATTGCGGGTTTCCAAACGTTGCGAATACGTGCGGCAGCTATATCTTAGCAGAGGACCGATGAGCTCGCCTTCGGGCACCCGACTACTGGGCTTGCATCCACTTGTAAAGCCATAGTTTACTTGCACTTTACAAGCCATCCATTATAGTAGCGTCCGCATTTATCGAGTTCCCCGTGCCGGCTGCATCACGGGTCGGGTTATAGCTCCCCTCAAAGCTAACCGGGCTTCCGGCACGGGGATTTTTTTCGGCAGACTGGCTAACCGTCCAGAGTTCAGCTTGCCTTGAGCCCATCCGGAACTAACGGCAAAGAACGAAGTCTGACTCCGGTGGCGTCATGAATGGCATTGGCGATTGCGGGCGCCAGACCTACCATAGGACATTCCCCTGCACCTGCCGATGGAAGATCTTGGCGGTCGACCAGTACAGTCTCGATGGCCGGAAGATCGCTGAATCTTGGGACCCGGTATTGCGATAGCTTCCCATTGACAATCCTTCCGTTCTCAAATGCGATCGACTCGAAAAGCGCTCCCCCCAGGCCTTGAACATTCGCACCCTCGA
>QIAI01000164.1 GCA_003224995.1 Acidobacteriota bacterium | reverse complement strand
TGGATGCTTGGTCTTGATCACGCCGGCCTGGCGCAGCACCTCGGGAGTGATGGTCGTCTCCCCCAGGTCTGCCAGCGACTCGAGATTCACAATGTTGAATTCCTTGCGGAAAATGTTGGTGAACCCGCGCTTGGGCATGCGGCGATGCAGCGGCATCTGGCCGCCTTCAAAGCCACGGATCATACGCGAACCGCTGCGCGAGCGTTGCCCTTTGTGGCCGCGCGTCGAGGTCTTGCCCATGCCGGAACCCATGCCGCGGCCGACCCGCTTGCGCTTCTCCGACGATTTTTTCGGTGCTCGAATGTTAGATAAATTCATGAGTTCTGCTCGATTCGAACTTTCAAGGTTGCAAGGTTTCACAGTCTCAAGGTCTCAAGATTAGCGCAATCGCAGGAGCTAAAAATCCTTGAAACGTTGAAACCCTGAAACTAGCTTTCTACTATCTCCACCAAATGCGGCACCTTCTTCACCATGCCGCCAATCGCAGCCGTGTCTGGCCGCTCGATGATCTGGTTCAGCCGTGTAAAACCCAGCCCCTTGACCACGCGCTTGTGTTTCACCGGGGAACAAATTGCCGAGCGCACCCACTTGATGTGCAGCTTCCCCGAAGATGCTTTCGATTGCGTTTTTCCTGCCATTGCAATTTCCTTCCCAATCGCGCCCTGGTGGCAGCGGCGTTTTGCCGAAGCCCTGCTCGCCGCGCTGACTCGTGCGGCAAAAATTCTAGAGATCTTCTGCGTTCTTTCCGCGCAGCGCAGCCACGGCTTCCTTGTTCTTCAGCTTCTTCAAGGCATCGAAGGTCGCCTTGATCACATTGTGTGGATTCGTGGTGCCGATTGATTTCGTCAGCACGTTCTGGATCCCCACCGAAGTCATCACCGCGCGCACGGCACCACCCGCGATCACGCCCGTACCTTCCGGCGCCGGTTTGAGCAATACATGACCAGAACCGTAGCGACCCAGCACCAGGTGCGGAATGGAAGTCTGCGTGAGATTGACCTTCACCAGGTTTTTCTTCGCGGACTCAATGCCTTTGCGAATGGCCTGCGGCACTTCCTTCGCCTTGCCAGATCCGTAACCGACCACGGCCGCGCTGGGATCGCCCACCACGACGAGCGCCGCGAACGACAGATTCTTGCCGCCCTTCACGACTTTGGTTACACGGTTGATCGCGACCACCTGGTCCTTCAGTTGAAAACGTCCTGCATCCAGCTTCTTGATTACTGTTGGCATCCAATCCCCAATCCATTTGGTAATTGGGCAATTTGGTAATTGAGTAATTTGAAACCCAATCGGCCTCAATCCTCAATTTCCCAATTACTCAATTACTCAATCTCTAGAACTTCAGCCCGCCCTCGCGCGCCGCATCCGCCAGCGCTTTCACGCGGCCGTGATAAATGTAGCCGCCGCGGTCGAACACGACTTTCGTAATTCCCTTGGCCTTGGCACGCTCGGCGATCGCCTTGCCGACTTGCTTGGCGGCGGCCACATTTCCGCCGGTTTTTTTGCCTTCGCCTTCGGCGGTGTTGGCCGACACCAAGGTCTTGCCGTGCAGGTCATCAATCACCTGCACATACATGTGGTTCAGCGAGCGATAGACGTTCAATCGCGGACGCTCGGCGGTGCCCTGCACCTTCTTGCGAATCCGGTCATGCACGCGCTGCCGGGTTGCGTTCTTTCCTGGTCTGTTTAACATAAGCCTTCCTCATCCCGGGGTTCTATGCCGGGGACCAGTCGTTGGTCGTTGGTCGTTGGTCTTTCGCAACCACCTACGCAAACGCTACTGGCAAACTCGAAGATCCGTTCGGGCGCGTCAGTCGTTGGGCAACTACCCACGACTACCGACTATTACTTCGCTCCCGTCTTTCCAACCTTCTTCTTCAAGCGCTCGCCTGCATACCGCACGCCCTTGTTCTTGTAGGGATCCGGCGGGCGCAGCGAACGCATTTCCGCCGAAACCTGTCCGACTTTCTGCCGGTCGATGCCGCTCACCGACAGCTTCGTCTGCTTGGGATCGACGGCGACTTCAATGCCGGAAGGCAAGGGATACTCGATGGGATGCGAGTAGCCCAGGGTGAATACAACCATGCCCTTGCCCTTCATCTCGGCGCGATAACCGATGCCGACGATTTCCAGTTCCTTGGTCCAACCCCGGGTGACGCCTTCGACCGCGTTATTCACCAGGGCGCGCGCCAGTCCATGCACCGCGGCCTGCGAATCATTTTCGCGGATGGCGAGCAGGTGCCCGTCCTTCTGCTCCATCTTGATGCCCTCGGGGAGCGATGTTTCCAGCTTTCCTTTTGGGCCCTGGACGGCGACGGTGTTGCCTTCAAATTTCACCGTCACGCCCTTCGGGACAACGATCGGCTTTTTTCCAATTCGTGACATAAATGGCTCTTGGCTTCTGGCTCTAGCTTCTGGCTAGGACCGTATTACTTTCTGTGTCTTGGTTGCCGGCAACTGCATATTGCTGGCTGGCAGCCAATGCCAGCAGCCAGCAGCGCCTACCATACCTGGCAGAGAAGTTCGCCGCCGAGGCCCTGCCGGCGCGCCTGGCGACCGGTCATCACGCCCTTGGGCGTGGTGAGGATGTTGATGCCGAGGCCGCCCAACACGCGAGGAATCTCGGTGCGGCGCACATACACGCGGCACCCGGGCCGCGACACGCGCTCGACATTCGAGATTGCCGCCTCGTTGTTCGTCCCGTACTTCAAGTACACCCGGATAACCTTGTGGCCTTCCTCTTCGGTAGCTTTGTAGTTGGAGATGTAGCCCTCTTCTTTCAGAATGCGGGCAATCTCTATCTTCAGCTTGGAAGCCGGGATATCCACCTTCTGGTGCCGCGCGTTGATCGCGTTGCGAATACGCGCCAGCATGTCTGCGACCGGATCGGTCAACCTCATCGTCTGCTTCTCCTCTTGCCGCTCGTTCGCTCCGCGTCCCACGGAGAACCTGCAGCGGCTGACTCCATCGGTTGTTGGTCGTTGGTCCTTGGTCGTTAGCCGACCCGACCTCACCAACCTTCAGCTTACTTACCATTTCTGCGGTCCTTGCTCGTTCGTTGTCGCTAACCACCAACGCCGAACGACCAGCGACCGTTCCTACCAGGACGACTTCGAAACTCCAGGAATCTCTCCTCGCAGCGCCAACCCGCGAAAGCAAAGCCGGCAGAGGCCGAATTTGCGCAGGTAAGCGCGCGGACGTCCGCAAATCTTGCAGCGGTTGTGCTTGCGCGAAGAGAACTTGGGCTTCTTTGCGTCCTTCACTCGTTTTGCTGTAGTTGCCATGCAATCCTTTTCTCGAAACTTGAAACTCGAAACTTCCCTATGCCCTGAACGGCATGCCCAAATGCTTCAGCAACGAGCGCGCCTGGTCATCCGAGCCCGCCGTCGTCACGATAGTGACGTTCATGCCTTTCATTTTGTCGACCTTCGCGTAATCAATCTCCGGGAAAATCAACTGGTCATGCAGGCCGAGGGTGTAGTTTCCGCGTCCATCGAACGACTTGGTGGAAACGCCGCGAAAGTCGCGCACACGCGGCAGCACCACGCTCACCAAACGATCCATAAATTCGTACATGCGGTCGCCGCGCAGCGTAACCATGGCGCCGATCGGCATGCCCTCGCGAACCTTGAAAGCGGCAATCGATTTCTTGGCGCGCGTGACCACCGGCTTCTGTCCGGTGATCTGGCCCAGTTCATTGACGGCGGGATCGAGAATTTTAGCGTTCTGAGTGGCTTCGCCCACGCTTCCTTCATCAACGCCGGAGCGATTTCCTTTTCAAACCGCGAACGCAAGCGCGGGCGCTCCTTCGCACTGTGCCGCGCAACCTCTGCGACCCGCGATTCCTGCTTCTCCGGACCTCTACCCTTTTTGTCTTTTTCCTTCGCCATTTCTCGATTACCTTCTCTCACGGTTTCGGAAAAGCTTCAGCTCTGAGCCACGAGCTTCGAGCAACCTTTCCGGTTCGTGAGCACGCTCAAAATCGATCTATCGTGGTGGCTCCAAGCTCGCGGCTCGAAGCGTTTTATCCTTTGTCCAACGTCGTCCCGCACTTCTTGCAAACCCGCACCTTACGATCGCCGCGCACATCGTGCCCGATGCGAACCGGGCCGCAGGTCGGACAAACCAGCTGAACGTTGGAAATTGCAATCCGGCTTTCCTGCTCAGCGATGCCGCCTTGAATGTTGCGCTGCGGGTTGGGGCGCACGTGCTTCTTCACCATCATCACGTGCTCGACCAGAACCTTGGCATCCGCCGGAAACACGCGCAGGACGCGACCCTCTTTCCCTTTGTCCCGGCCAGTGATCACCTTTACGGTATCGTTCCGCCGGATATCGACTCGAATATGTGCGGTACTCACTACTTTTGGCATATTTCAGAACCTTTATCTCTGCTCGCCTGCTCCAGATCTCAACTTGCAAGGTTTCCACGGTTGCGATGTTTCAAAGAGCTTGGATTCTTTGCAAACTTTGAAACCACGAAACTCTGAAACCTTGAAACGTTTTAAAGCACCTCTGGCGCTAGCGACACAATTTTCAAAAACTTCTTTTCGCGCAACTCGCGTGCGACCGGGCCAAACACGCGCGTTCCTACCGGCTCGCCGGTTTCATTGATGAGCACGGCGGCGTTCTGGTCGAAGCGGATATAGGTGCCGTCGCGCCGCCGGTGTTCCTTGCGAGTGCGCACGATGACCGCCTTGACTACTTTGCCCTTTTGGACCTGCCCGTCGGGCGCGGCTTCCTTCACGCTGGCGGTGATCACATCGCCGAGACCCGCCCGCAACCCGGTGGAGCCGCCCAGCGGCAGGATCACCTGCAGCTTGCGGGCGCCGGAGTTATCGGCCACCTCGAGCATCGTTCTCATCATCACGCCCATAAGTCAATCTCCCTGTCTGGTCGCAGCCGCTACTGAGCTTCGTTGACTCCCGCCACGGCGGTCACTTCAGGAACCAGCGTCGTCTTGCGAATAATTTCTTTCAGCCGCCAGCGCTTCAGCTTCGAAAGCGGACGGGTTTCTACCAGGCGCACCACGTCCCCTACATGCGCCTCGTTCTTTTCATCGTGCGCATAGAACTTTTTATCGGTTGAGATGACGCGCGCGTAAAGCGCATGCGACTTCTTGCGCGTCACCGCGACGACGATCGTCTTGTTCATCTTGTTGGAGACGACCTCGCCCACCAGTTCCTTGCGCCGTCCTGCAGCCTTCTGGGTTGTTTCCGCCATTTACTTCTTCTCCGTGGTGGCCTGCGCGCCGCGCGTCCGCTCGCCCATGATTGTCTTCACCCGGGCAATATCCTTGCGCAGGCCGCGAATCTTCTTCAGGCTTTCGGTCTGGCCCATATTCATCTGGAACTTCAGCTTGAACAGCTGGTCCGAAAGCTGACGCTCCTGGTCTTGCAATTCCGCATCTGTCTGGTTCCGAATTTTTTCCGCTTTCATCGCTGTATCTCGTTTCCTTTAGTGTGCGCCTTCGCGCTTCACCACCGTCGTACGCAGGGGCAGCTTGTGCGAAGCCAGCCGCATCGCCTCGGTCGCATCCGTCGCGGTCACGCCTTCCATCTCGAACAAGATTTTCCCCGGGCGCACTACCGCGACCCAGTGATCGGGCGCGCCCTTGCCTTTACCCATACGGGTTATTTTTCCGCCACGTTTCACGAAACGCGTCATCGCCACGCGACTCGCTTCGATCTGGCGGTCGGTGATCCATCCGGGCTCCAGTACCTTTAACCCGTAGTCTCCGAAAGCCAACTGGCTGCCGCGCCAAGCCTTGCCGGTCATGCGGCCGCGCTGCTGCTTGCGGTACTTCACTTTCTTTGGCATTAACATAAGTTAGCTCTCAGCTTCTGGCTTTTAGCTCGTAGCTCGTGGCTCGAAGCTCACTTTTAAAACGCGCCACTCGGTACCGCGCTCTGCGACTCGCGTTTTTTCGCCGCGAGAATCTCGCCCTTGTAGATCCAGCACTTCACGCCAATGACGCCGTACGTGGTGCGCGCTTCGGAAAAACCGTACTCGATATCGGCGCGCAAGGTGTGCAGCGGCAGACGGCCCTGCAGGTACCACTCGGAACGCGCGATTTCATTGCCGTTCAAACGACCGCTGACGCGAACCTTGATCCCCTTGCAGCCGAAGCGCAGCGCCGAATCCACCGACTTGCGCATCGCGCGCCGGAAACCCACGCGCTTTTCCAGTTGCAGCGCGATCGATTCCGAAACCAGCTGCGCATCAAGCTCGGGCTTGTGCACCTCCTGGATGTCGATAAAGACTTCGCGCGAGGTGCGCTTCTGCAGTTCCTGCTTCAGCTTGTCGATTTCCGCGCCCTTGCGTCCGATGATGATGCCGGGGCGCGCCGTCTTGATGATGATCCGGATCTTGTTGCCCGGACGCTCGATCTCGACCGCGCTGATGCCCGCCGATTTCAGCTTGTCCTTCAGTTCGGCTTTCAGCTTCACGTCTTCGAGCAGCAGCTTGTCGTAATCCCGCTCGACAAACCAGCGCGACTTCCACGGCTTGGTGTAGCCAAGCCGAAACCCATAAGGATGGACTTTTTGACCCATCGTATCTCCTTAAAACCGTCGTTGGTCGTTGGCCCTTGGTCGTTGGCTGACACCTGATGGCGACTGCCTACGAGTAACGACCAGCGAATGAATCGCTATTTCTTCGCGACCGCCTTCTTCTTGCTGGCGCCCGCTTTCTTGACTGCCGCCCTCTTCTTAGCCGCCGCCTTCGGAGCTGCCGTCTTGTGTTCTTCCTCGCCGACTACGGTCGCATGCGACTGGCCATTCTTGTTCTTCTCCGCCAGCACGATCTCAAGATGGGCAATGCGCCGCACGTAACGGAACGCGCGTCCCATCGGCGCTGGGCGAATCCGCTTCATCCGCGGACCGTCGTTCGCCACCGCGCTCTTCACGTAGAGCTGATCGAGATCGACATCAACACCCTTCTCGGTGCTAAGGAAGTTGGCATTATCAATCGCCGACTGCAGCAGCTTTCCTACGGTGGAGGCCACGCGCTTCTTGGTGAACAGCAGCGTGTTGCGCGCCTCCTCCACCCTCTGGCCCTTGATCAGGTCCAGCACCAGGCGAGCCTTTTGTGGCGAGACGCGCATGTAACGGGCTTCTGCTCGAAATTCCATGATCGCGTGTCTCCTTTATCCCTTCGACGGGGCCGCCGAGGCTCCCGCAGCCGGTGCCGGGGCTCCCGGTCCGCCGGGCACGCCCGCCGGACGCGCTGCCGTTTCGGTCGCCGCCTTCATGGAGTGTCCCTTGAAGGTGCGGGTGAAGCTGAACTCCCCCAGCTTGTGGCCCACCATGTTCTCGGTGATGTACACCGGAATAAACTTCTTGCCGTTGTGCACCGCGATGGTGTGTCCCACCATCTCGGGGATGATGGTCGACCGGCGCGACCAGGTGCGCAGCACCTTTTTTTCGTTGCGCGCATTCATTCCCTCCACCTTGATTTGCAGGTGGTTGTCGATGAACGGCCCTTTCTTGGTTGAACGTGCCATAAATTCAGCTCTCAGCTTTCCGCTCTCAGCCTTCAGCAAGCCCGGCTTGAGGCGCTCCACTCGCCCGCGAGCGAGTTACGATTTCTTCCTGCGCCCCACGAT
>QIAI01000163.1:15410-20339 GCA_003224995.1 Acidobacteriota bacterium | reverse complement strand
TTTTGATCAATCGCGCGGAGCGGCTGGGGCTTTCCGAGCTTTACCAGTTGCGTGGGCGCGTGGGCCGCTCGGATCGTCGAGCCTACGCCTATCTGTTGCTGCCTTCGGAAATCGACTTAACTGCCATCGCAAGGCGCCGGCTGGCCGCGTTGAAGGAATTCTCCGACCTGGGCGCGGGCTTCAAAATTGCTGCGCTTGACCTCGAACTGCGGGGCGCGGGAAACATGCTGGGCGGAGAGCAGAGCGGCCACATCGAGGCGATCGGATTTGAACTGTACACGCAGATGCTCGACCGCGCGGTTCGCGAGTTGAAGGGCGAAATGCCGGAAGAAGAGGTTGCGACTCAGCTCAATCTGGGCCTCAACATCCGCATCCCCGCCGACTACATTCCGGAAGAAAACCAGAGGTTGCGGATGTACAAGCGGGTTGCGGGCGTGGAGCGCGATTCGCAGCTACACGACGTGCGCGCTGAACTGATTGATCGTTATGGCGAACCTCCAGCCGCGGTGCGTAATTTGCTGGATTATGCTGAACTCAAGCTCGTGGCGGTACGCATGGGAGTGGGCGCCATTGAACGGAAACGGGAGCAGGTGAGCATCAAGTTTCGCCAGACGGCAACCGTCGATCCCGAACGGTTGGCGCGCTTCGTAGCGTCACAGCGCGGCACCCAGTTCAGTCCGGATGGGACACTAAAATTCCTGCAGAAGGCGACCGCGGCCGAGGACGTTCTTAGCAATCTCAAGCATTTGCTGGAGGAGTTGGCCGGCACTCCCAGCGCAGCTGCCTGAAGCTTCTCCCGAGTATAGACATCTAAATCAAGATATTAGGTTCGATGGAGGCATTCATGAGTGTAGACCAGGTTTCGGTAGGCGCGGATCAATTTGCGCGTTCCAAAGTTTCCGGTAAGACCACCAACGGCTACGGCGCTCTGACCGCCAAGGCCAAACTTGCTCCGTTTTCTTTTGAGCGACGACAGCCCCGTGAACACGATGTGGTCATCGACATCGAGTACTGCGGCATCTGTCATTCCGATATCCACCAGGCACGCGAGGAGTGGGGCGAGGCCATCTTCCCCATGGTTCCGGGACACGAGATTGTAGGCACGGTGAAAGCTGTCGGCAGCAAAGTGAAGAAGTTTAAGGTCGGAGATCGAGCCGGGGTAGGGTGCTTCGTGGATTCGTGTCGGACGTGTCCCGAATGCCGGCGTGGGCTCGAGCAGTATTGTTCGGTGCTGACATCCTGGACCTACAACGGCCGCGAGCAGGATGAGACCACTCCGACCTACGGCGGCTACTCCGAAAACGTTGTGGTGGACGAGAACTACGTGCTCCGCATGCCCGAGAATCTCGCCGCCGATGGCAGCGCACCACTGCTGTGCGCCGGAATTACGCTTTACTCGCCGCTGAAACACTGGCAGGCAGGGCCCGGGAAGAAGGTGGCCATCGTGGGGCTAGGCGGGCTGGGGCACATGGGCGTGAAACTGGCGCATGCTTTGGGCGCCGAGGTCACCGTGCTGACTGGGAGCGGATCACTTTTACGCGACCTCGGATCCGGAAACTTTCGCCAAGTTGGCGCGACACTTCGATCTAATCATCAATACGGTTTCTGCAGACATAAACTGGAACGAATATTTGAAACTGTTGAAGGTGGACGGCGCCATGGTGGTCGTCGGCATTCCGGAGAAGGAGAACGCGGTGGCGGCCTCCTCCATCGTAATGGGACGGCGAAGTCTTGCGGGGTCGGCAATCGGCGGGATTCAGGAGACGCAGGAAATGCTGGATTTTTGCGCCAGGCACAACATTGTCAGCGATGTTGAGGTCATTCCCATTCAAAAAGTGAACGAAGCTTACGAACGCGTGCTGAAGAGTGATGTGCGCTACCGTTTCGTGATCGACATGGCATCGCTGAAAAAGGGCTAGATGTTAGTAGGAAGTAGCATGGAGTCGATTCGCCATCCCTCGGGATGGCGTTTTCTTTGGCGCTTATTTCAGCCGGACCATACCACACACATAAATGACAATGGAAAGGGGAAAGCCATTACAGGAAATCCCGGCGCCGATTCAGGAGATTGGCTCTTCGCGGAAGGGGAGTCTCCTGTTATCGTGGTCGATTGCCATCATACTTGCAGGCGCCAATGGCTGCTCCGGGTCACGACAGTTTTCAAGGGCCACGGCTGGATTAGGAACCGACGCCAGGATTGAAGTTCGGCCTCGCTTTCTGGGCCGCCACGATTTTTACGTCCAAAGAGATCAACTCTATGCCGATGAAAGTTTGCAAAGCGGTTTTCCCAGCAGCGGGCCTGGGCACGCGTTTTCTGCCGGCCACCAAGGCGCAGCCCAAAGAGATGCTTCCCATTGTCGACAAGCCCATCATCCAGTACGGCGTGGAAGAGGCGCTGGCCGCCGGTTGCGACCAGATCGAGAAGATGCTCGAGGAGCGCAAGAAAACCGATCTGCTCAAGATCGTGCACTCCATCTCCGACATGATTCACCTGGCCTACGTTCGTCAGAAGGAGGCTCTCGGGCTGGGGCACGCGGTGCTGATGGCCCGCGAACTGGTCGGGCAGGAAGCCTTCGCCGTGCTGCTGGCCGACGACATCATTGACGCGCAGGAGCCTTGTCTCAAGCAGATGATGCGCGTGTTTGAGGAGACGCAGTGCTCGGTAGTCGCTACGCAGATTGTGGAGGGCCCGAGTATTTCCGCCTACGGCGTGCTCGATGTGAAACCTGCCGATGGCCGCTTTGACGGGCGCCTGTTCGAAGTCAATAACATGGTGGAGAAGCCTAAGCCCGAGGATGCGCCCTCCAAGCTGGCGATCATTGGCCGCTACATTCTGACGCCGCGGATCTTCGAAATTCTTGCCAGTACGCCGCACGGCACCGGCGGCGAACTGCAACTCGTTTACGAGGGACGCCGTTATGATGCTGGCGACAAGCTGGGATTCCTGAAAGCGACGGTGGAGTTAGCCTTGAAGCGCCCCGAGTTGGGGGACGCTTTCCGGGAATATCTGAAAGACTTGAAGCTCTAGTGTTCTGTCCCGCAAATTCGCGGCATAGTCTGTCATCAGCATAAATCTGTCATCAGCATAAATCTGTCATCCCGACCGGAGCGAAGCGGAGTGGAGGGACCTTGTGTTTTCAACGACCGGTTCTCTTCACTCACGATTTTCCTCATGCTTTTTATTTCTGGGACATCACACTAGCAGTTTGCTGAAAAACCCACGCGAGAGACGCGTTTTGCACGCGAGAGGCGCGTTTCGAAAGGGCTCGGCTTTAGCCGAGCCGTAAGCGCCCCAAATTCAATGCGGCTTTAGCCGCTGAGGTTGCGCGTCTCTCGGAAAACAATTCACTAAAATTCCATCAGGTCTTCCATCGCACCATCGAAGCCGTATGGCACGAGTCCGCGCGCATCATCTCGCCTCGGCCAAGGTCATCAGGTCGAAAGACTTCTGCGCGTCTGAACTCGTAATTGACTTCCTAGGAGACGCCATGCGACCTCCTGTGCTTCAGCGCTATCCGAAGAGTTCAAACGTACGGGCGATGTGGTCGTGCTCAAAATACTTAGGAACTCTGCGAGCTCTTCAGTTTCTTCGATTTCTCTTCCACGCCGCGAGCTAGTTTTTGCTTATGGGCGTCGAGTTTCCCGGCGACCGCGGCGTCCGAAAGTCCGATCATCTGCGCCGCCAGAATGCCCGCGTTGGTAGCTCCCGGCTTCCCGATCGCGACGGTCGCCACCGGAATGCCTGCCCGCATTTGCACTGTGGCCAGAAGCGAGTCCATGCCTTGCAGCGAAGTGGAAGGAATGGGCACTCCGATCACCGGCAGGGTAGTGTGGGCCGCGATTACTCCGGCCAGGTGGGCCGCCCCTCCGGCTCCGGCAATAATCACGCGAATGCCACGGCCCGCGGCTTGGCGCGCAAACTCCGCGGTTCGATCGGGCGAGCGATGCGCGGAAGTCACGTCCATCTCGTAAGCGATGCCGAACTCGTCCAGCGCTTTTCCCGCCTCCCGCATAATTTCCAGGTCGGAGTCGCTTCCCATGACAATAGAGACCAGTACCTTACTCATAGCTGTTTACGTTTCCTTGGTGGGGATTTGAAACTGGACTGCCAATCTACTTCTTAAATGCTCGCGCTGCTATGTCCTTGCGGTAGTGCATGCCCTCAAATCCAATCATCGACACCGCCGCATACGCACGATCTACCGCTGTCCTCAAATCTGGTGCCCGGGCGGTCACGCCCAGCACGCGTCCTCCGGAGGTGAAGTACACATCCTCCCGCCTGCTGGTAGCGGCATGAAACACTGTGACGCCCTCAACCTCACCGCGGCGTCCGCCGACCAGCGAAAATCGCCGTCACTGACGCGCCCCTCCACCGAGGCTTCCAGCGCCTCCACCAAATCGCTCTCCAGACGCATCAGGATAGGCTGGGTTTCGGGATCGCCAAAACGGCAGTTGAACTCGAGCACCATGGGTCCGCGAGCGGTCATCATCAGGCCGCAGTAAAGCACTCCTTTATACTCGGCCCCTTCGGCCTTCATCCCGCCCACCACGGGTTCGGCGATATGGTGCACCAGCCAATCCCGCATTTTCTCATCGACGATGGTACTCGTAGAGTAGGCGCCCATCCCCCCTGTATTGGGCCCCGAGTCGCCGTCCCCGACGCGTTTGTGGTCCTGGGCGGCCACCAGGGGAACCACCCGTTCCCCATCGCTGAAGACGAGGAAGGAAAGCTCGTCGCCTTTGAGACACTCCTCCAGCACGACGAGTGTTCCGGCCGCTCCGACCATCTTGCCGCTCAACATTTCGGAGGCCACCGAGGCGGCTTCTTCCTTGGTTTTTGCAATGACGCCACCCTGGCCGGCCGCCAATCCGTCCGCCTTGACCAGCACGGGTGCGTGGAAATGAACCAGGGCCGCTTTTACCTCGTCG
>QIAI01000163.1:14628-15398 GCA_003224995.1 Acidobacteriota bacterium | reverse complement strand
AAGCTCTTGCTGGACTCGAGTTGTGCGGCCGCCCGGGTTGGGCCGAAGATGGGCCAGCCACGGCGCTGAAACTCGTCGACCACGCCCAGGGTGAGTGGAAGTTCCGGACCAACCACCGTGAGATCCGGTTGCAGGTGGGTCGCGAGTGACACCAGTGAGTCGAGATTTTTGACGTCGGCTGGCAGGCACTCGGCATCCCCTGCAATGCCGCCATTGCCCGGGGCGCAGTAGAGCTTCGTAACTCGCGGAGACTTCGCCAGCCTCCACACTAACGCGTGCTCACGACCGCCGCCACCAATGACCAGGACCTTCATAGTTCGGGAGAGTCAAGGTTAGGGGCAGCGACGAACGATGTCAAACGGCGTCAGCTCTCGGCCATTCATCTATCAATCGTCCGGCGGGCGCTGGAGCCTGGCTACGAATCGCTGAATTTCGAGTTAACTGCACTTAACCTGGACGTATAATCTGCACAATGATTACGGTTTCAAAAGAAGATTATCTCAAGGCCATTCTCGAGGCCGAGAGTGAAGGCGAGACGGTGATTTCCGCCACGCTTGCGCACTGGCTCAAGGTATCTCCGCCGGCGGTCACCATGGCCGTGCGTCGTCTGAAGAAAGACGGCTTTGTCCGGGTGCAGGCTGACGGCCAGGTCCGCTTGACGCCGGCCGGACGGAAGATCGCGCGGCGTCTCACGTTGCGCCACCACCTGGTCGAGCGCATGCTTTGCGAAGTGTTCGGCATGGAGTGGTACAAGGTTCACGATGAGGCCG
>QIAI01000163.1:11030-14521 GCA_003224995.1 Acidobacteriota bacterium | reverse complement strand
TCCCGCCAGTCGACGGCGGCGAGGGTTGCTCCTCATGTCGGAAGCGGAAACTGGAAAGCATTACCTGGTGAGCGGCATTTATGAACGCGACCGGCAATTGCTGGAATTTCTCGAGACCCGCGGCATTCGTCCGGGAGTCAAACTCGACTTGCTGGAACGCAATTATGATCAGACGATCTCGGTGCGCACCGCCAAGGGCGCGGTCATTCTAGGCCGGCTCTCCGCCGAGAGCGTATGGGTGGCTCCGGCAGCCTGACCTCTCATTCGTAATTAACTATAGCTAATTCGCAATAGTGTACACTGGTTTCTTCGTGCGAGCAGGCGGTGCAGTGTGTACAAGCGATGACGGACAGCTCCAAGCCGACGTATGGCGGGAACGGGGAGCCACACCCTGCACCTGCCGCAAGCCTGGAAGCAGCCTCGAACCGTCACCTATCGCTCGAAAACGTGCACGGCACGGTCGGCGTACCGCATCCCGAGGCGGGCTTCTGGCCGCAGTGGAAGGCATTCGTCGGACCTGCGATTCTGGTCAGTGTTGGCTACATGGATCCGGGGAATTGGGGGACCGACCTGCAGGGTGGGGCCCAATACAAGTACGGTCTACTCTGGGTCGTCGCGCTCTCCAGTCTGATGGCTGTCTTCATGCAGGTCATCTCGGCGCGGCTCGGCGTCGTGACCGGCAAGGATCTCGCCCAGTGCTGTCGCGACTGGTATCCCAGTTGGACTCGATGGCCGAACTGGTTGCTGAGCGAACTGGCCATCGGCGCCTGCGACCTGGCTGAGGTGCTGGGGAGCGCTGTTGCTCTCAATCTGTTGTTTCATATTCCGCTCTTCTGGGCCGTGGTTATCACGGGTTTGGACGTTCTTCTCCTGCTCGCACTGCAGGGCTACGGCATGCGCACCATCGAAGCCATCGTGGTGGTGCTGGTAGCGACCATCGCGGCCTGCTATTTCATCGAGATCTTCGTCCTCCCGCAGACGCATCCCAGTTTCCGCGAGATGGGATACGCTCTGCTGACCCCGCACTTCCGCCAGGCAGGCATGCTCTATGTGGCCATCGGAATCATCGGTGCGACCGTCATGCCGCACAATCTTTACCTGCACTCGGCGCTGGTACAGAGCCGTAACTTTCAAAAGGATGCACTGTCCATTCGTCGCGCGATTCATTTCAATACGCTTGATTCCGTGGTGGCCCTGTCGATCGCGTTTTGCGTAAATGCCGCGATTCTGGTTTTGGCGGCTACCGTCTTTTTCGGCAAGCAGAGCGTTACGGTATCCGGAGGGCATGTCATCCATTTCGCTCCAGACAGCGACTGGATTCGGGTCGCTTATTTGACGCTGGCCCCACTGCTCGGGACTACGCTGGCCGGGACGCTATTCGCCGTCGCCCTGCTGGCTGCGGGTCAGAGCAGCACCATCACTGGGACGCTCGCCGGCCAGGTGGTCATGGAAGGCTTTATGCATTGGCGGATCCGCCCGTGGGTGCGGCGCCTGATCACGCGGACACTGGCGATTCTCCCGGCGGTTGTCATTATCGGATTGCATGGTGACAACAGCATTACCGACTTACTTACTCTGAGCCAGGTGGTTCTGGCGTTGCAGCTTCCTTTTGCCATGTTTCCGTTATTGCATTTCACCAGTTCGGGCAAGCGCATGGGCAAGTGGAAAAATGGCTGGCTTCTTCTGCTAGCCGGATGGGCGAGCGCTATTCTTATTACCTGCATGGACATTTACGGCCTGCCGGAATCGCTGAGGACGGCATGGCAGGTGATCCGAGGCGGATAAACTCCGACCGGGAGAAAACATGTACGACACCATTCTGGTGACTCTGGATGGCACCGCCAGCGACCGCGCGATCATCGAGCATGTAAAGGAGCTCGCCAAACTGGCCAAGAGTCGCCTGGTGTTACTCCACGTTGCCGATGGATGGGCGGCCCGAACTTACGGCCGCGACGCCGTAAGCCCGGAAATTCGGGATGACACCGCCTACCTGCAGCAGGTTCAGCTGGAATTCCAGAAGGCGGGCATCACCGCCGAAGCAGAGCTTGCTTATGGCGACCCCGCTGATGAAATTATCAAGTGGGTTGAGCAGCGAGGCTGCGACCTGGTGGCCATGAGCACCCACGGGCACCGTTTTCTGGCCGATGTTTTTCTGGGCACGACCGCTACCCGGGTTCGGCATCGCATCAGCGTGCCCATTTTGCTTTTGCGCGCGCGCTAAATCTGCCCGTCTCCCCGCGGCACACCCGCTTGGGGCACTACGCATTCTTTCTAAGAACGACTAAACTATAGAGATATGAACAGCTTCAATAGTCGCTCCAGCCTGAAAGTCTCCGGCAAGGAATACACCATCTATCGTCTGGACGCGCTTGATAAGCAGGGCATCTCGACCCGGCACCTGCCCTATTCGTTGCGCATTTTGCTGGAGAACCTGTTACGTACCGAGGACGGCCGCAACGTTACCCCGCAAGAAGTGCGCGCTCTCGCGGCCTGGAACAGCCAATCGAAGCCTGACAAGGAGATCGCTTTCACGCCGAGCCGCGTGCTGCTGCAGGATTTTACCGGCGTTCCGGCGATAGTGGATCTGGCCGCGATGCGCGATGCCATGAAGCGGCTGGGTGGCGACCCCAAGCTGATCAATCCCCTGCAGCCCGCGGAGTTGGTGATCGATCACTCCGTACAGGTTGATGAATTCGGCAGCGCGAAGGCTTTCGGTTTAAATGCGGAGCTCGAATTTTTGCGCAACAAAGAGCGCTACGCTTTTTTGCGCTGGGGACAGAAAGCCTTTCACAATTTGGCCATCGTTCCGCCCGATACCGGCATTGTGCACCAGGTGAATCTGGAATTTTTGGCGCGGGCATCCCACGATGATCAATGGGCTGGGCGTCCGCGGATGGGGCGTCGGCGGGATCGAGGCCGAGGCCGCCATGTTGGGCCAGCCCGTTTCCATGCTGATTCCACTGGTGGTGGGCGTAAAGTTGACCGGCCGTTTGCGCGAAGGCGCTACCGCCACCGACCTGGTACTCACCATCACGGAGATGCTGCGCAAGCACGGTGTGGTGGGCAAGTTCGTCGAGTATTTCGGACCCGGCCTGCGCGATCTTCCTTTGGCCGATCGCGCTACCATTGCCAACATGTCGCCCGAATATGGTGCGACTTGCGGCATCTTCCCCATTGATAAAGAAAGCCTCCGTTACCTGCAACTCACCGGGCGCTCGGAAGAGCAGATCGCACTGGTCGAGGCTTACGCTCGCGAACAAGGGCTCTTCCACGACGAGAAGACTCCCGAGGCCCAGTATTCGGAAATGTTATCTCTCGATCTGGCCACGGTGGAGCCGAGCCTGGCGGGTCCGAGGCGTCCCCAGGATCGGGTTGCCTTATCGAGCGCCGGGGAGTCGTTCCGGCAGGCGCTGCCCTCGCTAATCAAGCCCAAGGCCAAGCCCGCAGCGTCCCTCGCCGCCTCCTCCGATAGCGCGGTGAAGCAGGAAATT
>QIAI01000163.1:0-10944 GCA_003224995.1 Acidobacteriota bacterium | reverse complement strand
GAATCCCTCCGTGCTGATGGCCGCCGGTCTGCTTGCCAAGAAAGCTGTCGAACGCGGACTGCAAACTCCAGCATGGGTGAAAACGTCGCTGGCGCCAGGCTCAAAAGTAGTCACCGATTACCTGTCGAAGGCGGGCCTGTTGCCCTATCTTGAGAAACTCAAATTTAATCTGGTGGGCTACGGCTGCACGACCTGCATCGGGAACTCCGGCCCGCTCCCCACGGAAGTGTCGCAGGCCATCGATGAAAAAGATCTGGTCGTCGCCTCCGTGCTCTCCGGGAACCGCAACTTCGAAGGCCGCATCAATTCCGAAGTCCGTGCGAATTATCTGATGTCTCCCCCGCTGGTGGTGGCATTCGCACTGGCCGGGCGCGTGGACGTCGACCTGAAGAAAGACGAACTGGGTCGCGGCAAGGACGGGAAACCGGTGTACCTGGCCGATATCTGGCCAACCCAAAAAGAGGTGGAAGAGGCGGTCCAGCAGATTTCCTCCAGCATGTTCCACAAGAGCTATGCGGACGTTTACGACGGCGACTCGCACTGGCGTTCCTTGCCCGTCCCCGGGGGCCAGACCTATGTCTGGGAAAGGGACTCGACATACATCCGTCAAGCTCCTTATTTCGACGAGATGACCCTGAAACCGGCTGCTGTCGAGGACATCAAAGGTGCGCGCGTGCTCGCGCTACTGGGCGACAGTGTGACGACTGACCACATCTCTCCCGCGGGGTCCATCAAGAAAGACAGTCCTGCCGGCCGGTATTTGATGGAGCACGGCGTAAAGCCGGCCGACTTCAACTCCTATGGATCGCGCCGCGGCAACCATGAGGTGATGGTCCGCGGAACTTTCGCGAACGTACGCTTGCGGAACAAAATGGTGAACACCGAAGGTGGATTTACAAAACATTTGCCGGACGGTGCGGAGATGTCGATCTATGACGCTTCCGCCAAGTACATCGCGGAAGGGATACCCCTGGTGATCCTGGCCGGCAAGGAGTACGGATCCGGATCGTCACGCGACTGGGCTGCCAAAGGGCCGCTTCTGCTCGGAGTGCAAGCGGTGATCGCTGAAAGTTATGAGCGCATCCACCGCTCGAACCTGGTGGGCATGGGAATTTTGCCGTTGCAGTTATTGCCCGGGCAGAGTGCCGAGACTCTAAAGCTGACCGGCGAGGAAGTATTCGATATCAGGGGCGTCCGTGACCTGGTTGAGCGCTTTGCTGCGGGACGCCAGATCCAGGTAAAGGCCTCCAAGGATGGCAAGGTCATGGATTTTCAGGCTCTGGTGCGAATCGACACGCCACAGGAAGCACAGTATTACGCGAACGGCGGAATTCTCCAGTACGTGTTACGGCAATTGCTGGCTGTAAAGCCGCAAGCAGTGCACGCCTAGGCTCGGCGGAGTTGGAGTGGCTGGGTGTCTGCGCCGGCCGCCTGTTCTTGAAAGTGGACGCTGAGGTCTATCTTCAGCCCAGTCCCACTTCCATGGCCGGAAGCAGCGGGCGTGCGTCCGTTTCCCCCATAGAAAGCCGCTGTTATAATCAAGAATTGCGCTCATGACAAAGAAGAGGCTGATACGTTCGACGACGGTTTTGTCCGTTCGCCGCGATGGCAAGGTCGTGCTGGCCGGCGACGGTCAGGTCACCTTAGGGGAGTCGGTGATCAAGCACAGCGCCAAGAAGATCCGGCGCTTGTACCAGGACAAAATCCTGGCTGGTTTTGCCGGATCCACGGCAGATGCGTTTTCGCTTTTTAGCCGCTTCGAATCGAAGCTTGAGCAGTACCATGGCAACATCGGGCGTGCCGCCGTGGAACTCGCCAAAGATTGGCGCACCGACAAGTTTCTGCGTCACCTGGAGGCTTTGCTGCTGGTTTGTGACAAGGAACAGACGTTTCTGCTGAGCGGGCAAGGCGATGTCATCGAGCCGGACACCGGGATTGCGGCCATCGGATCGGGAGGTCCATTTGCCCAGGCGGCCGCCGAGGCGCTGGCGAATCACACTCAGCTCTCGGCTCGGGAAATCGCCGAGGAATCCATGAAGATCGCTGGCAAGATGTGCATTTATACGAACGAAAGTTTGACGATTGAGGAGTTGTAATTTGCTGATTGCTGGTGGAGTCGATGGCGCGACATTAGGTTTTGCCAACGGCTAGCGACCGGCAACCATTGAAGTCTTTATGGCTATCTATCTACCCCCGACTGCTGAAGAAGAACAACTGGCGTTAGATGATCTGACGCCGCGCGAAATTGTGGCCGAGCTGGACAAGTATGTGGTCGGCCAGAACGACGCCAAGCGCGCCGTGGCGATTGCGCTGCGCAACCGCATGCGCCGTCAGAAACTGACGCCGGACCTCGCGGAAGAAATCATTCCCAAAAATATCATCATGATCGGTCCCACCGGCGTCGGCAAAACCGAAATTGCCCGCCGCCTGGCCAAGCTCACCAACTCTCCTTTCCTCAAAGTGGAAGCTTCGAAGTTCACCGAAGTCGGCTATGTCGGACGGGACGTGGAGTCCATGATCCGGGATCTGGTCGAGATCGCCATCGATATGATCCGCGAAGAGAAGCTGGAAGATGTCTCGGATAAGGCGGAACTCAATGCCGAAGAGCGACTGCTCGATCTGCTGCTGCCGCCGCCAGCACCCCGCCCGCAGGAATCCAGCAGCGGGGGCGTGGTGATCGAGGGCGAAACTGGCGACTCGCAATCCCGCACAAGGGAGAAGCTGCGCCAGCAACTTCGCGAAGGCAAGCTGGACGAGCGCATGGTGGAGCTCGACGTCCGCGAACGCAATTTCCCGTCGTTCGAAATTATCTCGAACCAGGGCGTCGAGGAGATGGACGTCAACCTCAAGGACATGTTGCCGAACATTTTTGGGCAGCGCAGCAAGAAGCGAAAGATGAAGGTGGACGAGGCCTTCGAGTACCTGATCCAGGAAGAAGAGCAGCGCCTCATTGACATGGACCAGGTCACGCGCACGGCGATCGACCGGGTGGAAAACTCAGGAATTGTTTTTCTGGATGAAATTGACAAGATTGCGGGCCGGGAGAGCGGCCATGGTCCCGACGTCTCGCGCGAGGGCGTACAGCGCGACATCCTGCCCATCGTGGAAGGCACCACCGTCAACACGCGCTATGGCATGGTGCGCACCGATCACATTCTTTTTGTGGCGGCCGGGGCGTTCCACGTATCCAAGCCCAGCGACCTCATTCCGGAATTGCAGGGCCGCTTCCCCATTCGTGTGGAACTACAGTCGCTCACCATGGACGACTTCATCCGGATTCTGACCGAGCCCAAGTCGTCGCTGGTAAAACAGTACACCGCGCTCTTGGAAACCGAAGGCGTGAAGCTGGAGTTCACCCATGAGTCGCTGGAGGAAGTGGCGCGCTTTGCATTTCGTGTGAACGAAGGCACCGAGAACATCGGCGCCCGCCGCCTGCATACCATCATGGAGCGCGTGCTCGATGAAATCAGCTTCGAGGCGCCTGAAAAGAAGGGTCAGCACATCACCGTGGATGCGGAATACGTAGGCAAGATGCTGTCTGACATCGTGAAGGATCAGGATTTGTCGCGCTACATCCTGTAGCAAAAAAATCTAACCCCCAAGAACACGAAGGTCGCACGAACGCCTCTGGTATCGTGCGCCTTTGTCTTTTGCGCGACTTGCGCCTCTCCCTCCCCGACGCTTACACTCCGGGCTACCACCCCAACAATTCCCATGCGAACCATAGACCGCACACGCCTGCAGTCCCTGATGCAACGCGAACAGCAGAAGTTCGTTGCCGACCGTCCCAAGTCAGCCGCGCTGTCTGGATGGCCAAGTGGGCGGGAGCGTTTCCGCCGTTTGTGCGTGAGGCGCGCGGGGCGGAGTTCTTCGATGTCGATGGCCATCGTTATATCGATCTCTGCCTCGGCGATACCGGCGCCATGACCGGACACTCTCCCGCGGCAACCGTCAGCGCTGTCGAGCAATAGGCGCGGCGAGGCATCACCCTCATGCTTCCCAGCGAGGACGCGATCCTGGTCGGTGAAGAGTTGCAGAAGCGATTTGGGCTGCCGTACTGGCAGTTTGCGCTCACCGCGACGGACGCCAATCGTTTTTCCATTCGCCTGGCGCGGCACATCACAGGCCGGCCCAAGATCCTGGTCTTCAACTGGTGTTATCACGGCACGGTGGACGAAAGCTTTATCACGCTCTCGGGAGGAATTGCGAAAGCGCGGCGCGGCAATATCGGGCCTCCCGTGGATCCGGCAGTGACCACCAGCGTCGTCGAGTTTAATGATCTGGCTGCGCTGGAGACAGCCCTGAAAAACGAAGACGTGGCCTGTGTACTGGCCGAACCGGCGTTGACCAATGTCGGCATCGTTTTGCCGGAGCCCGGCTATCACGCCGCCCGCGGTACGCTGATGATTCTCGATGAAACCCATACCATCTGCGCGGGCCCGGGCGGATACACGCGCGCCGAAAATCTCGAGCCGGACTTCCTGGTCTTTGGGAAACCGATCGCGGGCGGTGTTCCCGGAGCCGCATACGGTTTCACGGCGGAGATCGCGCAATGCATCACTGACCGGCAGAACCTGGAAGACTGTGATACCGGCGGGATCGGGGGCACGCTGGCGGGCAATGCGCTTTCGCTCGCGGCCATGCGAGCCACGCTGCAGAAGGTGCTCACCCAGGACGCCTTCGATCGCATGATCCCGATGGCGGAGCGCTGGACCGAGGGCGTCGCCAAGGGGATTGCTGATTTTGAGTTGCCCTGGACGGTAACCCGCCTGGGTTGTCGCGCGGAATACCTGTTCGCGCCAGAAACGCCCAGGAATGGCACCGAAGCGCATGATGCCATGGATTTCGAACTGGAGCGGTTCATGCACTTGTACGCGATGAATCGCGGCATCCTGCTCACGCCTTTCCACAACATCGCGATGCCGTCAAGGGATTGTTGGGATAGGCGTTTTCACCAAGGAAACACAAAGTCACAGAGAAGAACTGGATCGACACGCCCATCCGCCGTCGAAGGCAATTGCCGGCACCAGCCTCTCGATGTTGCCGGTCCCTCCGTTCAATTCGGGCCTTCTCTGCGATCTCGACCATTTCTCTGCGAGCCCTGCGGTTTTAAGACTTTCTTCGCGACCCCGACGGCCATTCTCTGCAACCTTCGCGGCTATGAGCTCTCCTGCTGCAGCCCACAGATTTCTCTGTGCCTCTGTGACTCTGTGGTGAAATCAGTCGCTCCGCGCATGGTAGGCTGATGGTTCCTCGGATGAGATCACCCCAGAGTTTCCTGGCAAGCGCACTCCTGCTCGGCCTGAGCATTTTCCTGCCGGGGTGCGCGTCCGTGCAGGCGCCATTGCCTCCCTCACTGGAACTGCCAAAGCCCCCGAACGACCTGCGCTCGCTTCGCAAGGGAAATCGCGTCTACCTCTTCTGGAGCGTTCCCACCCAAACCGTGGATCGGCAGACGGTGCGCCGGCCAGGCCCGACGCATATTTGCCGCAGCCTGGAACCGCTGATGAGCTCTTGCGGAACCCCGGTAGGAAACGTACCTCCTGCCAGCGCTTCGGAATGGAAGGCTGCCCCGGGAAATCCCTACCCGCAGGCAAGCTTCGTCGACGTACTGCCGCTGGACCTCCAGCAGCAGAACGCGAACCGGATGATCACATATGGCGTGGACGCGCTCAATCGGAACGCCCGCGGCGCCGGACTCTCCAACCAGGTACACGTTCCGCTGGCGCCCACTTTACGACCACCGGCAAACTTTCGGGCCGCAGTGACGGCCGACGGAGTGGAGTTGAATTGGGAGTGCAGGCCGACAGAAACTCGATCCGATCTGCAATATCTGTACCGCATCTACCGGCGCTCGCCAGACAATGGAATCGATGTAGCGCTGGCGGATGTGCAATGTCCGACAGCCACCTACAAAGATCGAACCGCCGAGTGGGAGAAGACCTACGAATATCGCATTACGACCGTAACCTCCGTCACGCTCGATCCAGGCTCAGTTCCTTGCCCTGCCGACCGCAAGCAGGACGGCATTGTATCCTTCCCTGACTGTATTCAGGTGGTCAGCGTCGAGGGCGACGACTCTACTCCGCAAAAGCTTTTTACCAAAGACATCTTTCCGCCTGCGACTCCCACTGGACTGCAGGCCGTCTTTTCCGGGCCTGGGCAGGCTGCGTTTATTGATTTGTTATGGGCTCCGATGAAGACTCTTCGCCGCCGGTGAAAATAAATCCCGAGCCTGTAAAGACTCCGGCTTTCCGGGATTCGAATGTGGCGCTCGGCAAGACTTACTGGTATTCGGTGTCGGCCGTCGACCAGCGTGGTAATGAAAGCCCAAGGTCCCAGGAGTCGAGCGAGAGCGTTCCGGCAAAGCCGTAGTAAGCTTTGCGGTTTCAAGTCCAGGCCAAACCACGCCAATCCCTAAAATTTAAATGCACCTTTGCTGAAACGTGCCCGCAGCCACGCCGGCGAGCCGTCGACCTTGCTTACTTCGCAAAATTCCCATGATTTCCTGCGTGTGACTTGTCGTGCTTTGTGTTTAGATAAATTCTCTATGCGATATTGCCGCTTTCAGTCGAACGGGGAAGTTCTTTATGGTCTGGTCGAATCAGCCGGCGGGCGCGATATGATTACGCGTCTCCTGGTTACGCCACCCGAAGAAGTGGGCGGCGACATGGAAGATCTGCGCACCAAGCGCATGGATCACATCCCGCTGCAGGATGCCGAGTTGGCAGTTCCGGTCCGGCCGTCCAAGATTGTCTGTGTGGGACGGAACTATCGCGAGCACGCTGTCGAACTGGGGCACGATATTCCCACCGAACCGCTGCTGTTTTTCAAGCCGACCACTGCGTTGAACTCTCCCGGCGGAACCATTCGACGCCCTCGAATATCGGAGCGGACCGACTATGAAGGTGAGCTTGGGGTCATCATCAGCAAGCCTTGTTACAAGCTCGCCGAGTCCGAGGATGTGAGGCCCTACATTCTCGGCTACACGTGCGTGAATGACTTCACCGCGCGCGATTTGCAGAATAAAGATGGACAATGGACCCGCGCCAAGGGGTTCGACACTTTTTGTCCTGTCGGACCTATCGTCACCGACGAGATCGATCCCTGGAGCGGCATCGGCGTGAAGACGACCGTCAATGGCGCCGTCCGGCAGGACGGCAACACGCGAGATTTCCTTTTTTCCCTGGACGTTGTGATCCGCTACATCACGCAGGTGATGACGCTGCTTCCCGGAGATCTGATCGCCACAGGAACGCCGAAGGGCGTTGGTCCGGTGGTGGGGGGCGAGGTAATCGAAGTCACAGTGGAAGGGGTAGGAAGCCTGCGCAATCCAGTGGCGGACGAATAAGCGTAAGGTCGCGTCGACCCTGCCCATTCGTAATCGGGACGGCTCTTCCGTGATTTCGGTTTACCGCTTATGCTGTTCTATCGGGAAGTTGTCGCGAGGGCGGCTGTTTCCTTCCGGTTGGTCATGAATCCATTTCGTATCTACAGTCTGGTCCTGGGTGGCGCAGCCATCGCCTCCAGCGCTTATTTTCTTCTGCGGCGCAAGCCTAAAAGCCCGGAAGAATTGGAGCGCAAGCGGCGCGAGTGGCTGGATAGCGTGGGCCGCATCACGGACGGCACGGTGATTGATGTGCAGGAACTCCCCTTTGATGGGCAGCGCACTTCCACCATGCTGATCTATCAATACGATGTAGCCGGAGTTTCCTACGAGGCCTCGCAGGACGTCACCTATTTGCGGCAATGGGTCAATCTGCACTCCTGCCGACTGGGGCTGCCTACCTCCGTCCGCTACGATCCCCAAAATCCGGGAAATTCGCTGGTAGTTTCCGAGCGCTGGATGGGGCTTCGACAATAGTCGTCAGTTGTGAGTCGTCAGTCCTCGGTTGTCGGCCAAGACCTCACTCCACAAGCCGCCGAAAGAACGCGACGGCAACGTGTGCAGGGGCATTTGCGGCGATAACTTGTAGTTGAAAAGCTGAGGGCTGAAAGCTGAGAGCTGAGAGCTGAAAGCTGAGAGCTGAGAGCTGAAAGCTGAGAGCTGAGAGCTGAAAGCTGAAAGCTGAAAGCTGAAAGCTGAGAGCTGAGAGCTGAGAGCTGAGACCTGAGAGCTGAGACCTGAGACCTGCCTCTAACTTCCCGCCGCAAACCCGCCCGTGTGAGCCACGGTGATGCGCAGGTACTTATAAGGATTGACCGGGGTGGCGTACGTGTTGTCCCGAAGCGACCGCAAAGCCGGAAAGGTGTCCGTAACGGGTGATGATGCCGTGACCGTGCTCGAGAATCACCGCCCGGCCATAACCGCCCATGAAATCTGCGAAATCGACGACGCCGTCTGCCGGTGCCAGCACGGGCTGGCCAACCACGGCAGCGATGTCAACCCCGGTGTGGAAGGCGCCTTCCCCATTGAATGGATCGATGCGCTCTCCGAACGATCCGGTGACTTGACCCTCGACCGGCCAAAGATTGGGAGCAGAATTAGCCCGCAACCAATCGGCGGTGGTCGCATTACGCGTAAGTCCGAGCGAAAGACCGGTGGTGGTAGCGCCGGTCAGCGCCGAATTCCTCAGCGCGTACAGCTGGTCCAGCGAAGAATTCACTTCCGCGTTGCGTACCTGCTCGTCAGCCCCGGTCACCAGCGCGGGATCGGATTTCAAACCGTAAAGCGAGGAAACTTCACTCGCCAGCGAACCTAAAGACGCTACTTGAACGTCGCGTTCCTTGGCTACCTGCTCAAGCCGCGAATACCGTCCTTTGAGGTCTTCTTTTTCGGTGCGGAGCTGGTTGTAACTGGAAACTTTCAGGAGCATGCGCGCGTAGGAGCTGGCGATGCCCGTCAAGCTAAGAAAGCCGATCGCGGCCCCCACTACGAAAATATAGAGGTAGTGGACCGGAATGGGGATCTTGCGCAGCTGCCCATCGTCGTCACGCGCGACAAAAAGAATGTAGAAGCGTTTGCGCAAGCTTTCCTTTCGTTCGTTGATCTGAGAAACCATGCCCGGACGGCCTGCAGTTACAGGGTCCGGAAGTGCATCCCGATTCACAAGCTCGCCTCTTTTTGAAGAGGTCTTTGATGAACGCTCGCTACCTACCGGAACCGGGTAAGGCCTAACTCCTAGTGTCTGCAATCCAAAGTGGATGCAGGACTTAAGCTAGCCCAAGGTGTTGGAAACAGCTTCCAAACGTTAACAAAGTAGGTACATACCTGTCAACGCGCAACCCGCCCAATTCTGGTTACGAAGGCCCCGGTTCCCATTTGGACCTCGGGACAGGTAACCAATGGAGTTCGGTTTCGCAGGCAGGGCTCGGGTCGGCAAACCACGTGCTGGACGCCTTGTCCGTCCCAATCGCCGGGAACCTGGCGGGCCTTGAACTCCTACAAAAGCGGGACGCGGTTATATTGGTCGACATGCCTTTGCAGGAAAAGGCGTTGATTGCGCGCATCCGGCGAACTACGCGGCAGGGGAGCAGAAGCATAATCGCCGGCATTGGTGACGACGCCGCTGTCCTGCGGCTTCCGCCCGGGCATGAGGTTCTGGTTACGACGGATTTCTCCCTGGAAGGCGTGCACTTCCGGCCGGAATGGCATCCCCCGGACGTGGTGGGCTGGCGCTGCCTCACCCGCGGCCTCAGCGACATTGCTGCCATGGGCGGAGAACCGCAAGCCGCGTTTCTTTCCCTGGCTCTGCCCAAAAAGCTCGCGCAACGGTGGGTCGACCGCTTCATCGACGGAATGATGCGTTTGGCATCGCAGTTCGAGATCAGTCTTGCCGGAGGAGATACGGCTCAATCGCCGGACGGGATCCTTGCCGACATCGTGGTGGTGGGCTCGGTACCGCGGGGAAAAGCCGTGATGCGCTCCGGCGCCAAGCCCGGCGACCGCATTTACGTCACGGGAGAGCTAGGTGGCGGCTCGGCCGCACTGGATGAGTTTTACGCCGGCCGCAAAGCCATGCCTCGCGATTTTGCACGTCACTTCTATCCCCTCCCACGCATCGCGATCGGACGATTTCTCCGGGCGAAAGGCCTCGCCAGCGCCATGATCGATCTCAGCGACGGACTGTCCACGGACTTGGCGCATATCTGTGAGGAGTCGGGCGTAGGCGCTGAGATTCTGCGCGAAGCAATTCCCCTGGCCAGCGTTGGCAGGCAAGGCACTCAAGTGAAACTGCGTCACGCCCTGCACGGCGGCGATGATTATGAGTTGTTGTTTACCGTGCCCAGGGGTAAACCGGTGCCTTCTCGGATTGCAGGTGTTCCCGTCACGTTGATTGGGCACATGCGAGGGCGCGCGAGTATTGTCCTGAGGAATGACAAGGGGGTGGGCGTGGCATTGAAGCCGCGGGGCTGGGAACATTTCAAACCCTAGCTCCGGCAGGTCACCTCCCAAAGTACCTTGGGAAGCTCTAGTCCCGCTGCGATCCTCAGAATAGAGTAAGGCTATGTCGTCCCGTGAGTTTGTCCTTTTCCTTACCCTGCTGCTGGCCTGCTTGATCGTAACCGCGGTTGGTCAGCAGGCGGCAGTCGCGCCGATTCAGGCCGCGGCGAACGCAGCTTCACCGGCGAATGTAGACCAGGCTTTCATCGACAAGCAATTTGGGGAGGAGTTCTCGCTGATTCCGATCTCCACTCCATACATGCGTGATGTGGATGGCGACGGCGTGGAAGACCTGGTGATCGTGGCGCGCAGCAAGAAACCCATGCTGGACGCTGCCGAGCACAGTTACAAGGTCGTCGATCCATACTATGAATTCTACGGTTACGGCGATCCCAAACTGACCGCCAACTTCGGCTCCGAAGACCTGATGCAAAAGAACCTGGTGATCCTCGTCATTCACGGTTCCGGAGCAGAAGCCTGGAGATCGGACACGCCGAAGTCGAAGTACGTGATTATTAATGTGCCGCTGAAGAAGGCGACGGTGCGCCGCCTGCAACTCC
>QIAI01000162.1 GCA_003224995.1 Acidobacteriota bacterium | reverse complement strand
CGTCACCTGTTCCAGGGTCGCCAGCAATTGTTGGCCGCATCGCAAGCAACAATAGCCTTGCAGATTCTGCGCTGTGTCCGCGTCCGGCGCGGGAACCACTTGGTATTTGAAAATAGGACTCGCTTCCTGGCACAGCGGGCATATCTCTGGTGCGGGATCGTCTTCTTGCCACCCTGCGAAGTGAATCGACTCGCCCACTTCACCCCTCCGGTGAATTGAGTCCAAAACCGAGCCGCACGATTGGCTAGGAACGTATTTTTTTCGTTTTGTAAGACTGATTATATCGTACTCAAGCCGCTCCAGTTTCAATTTCCGCATTTTTGACTGCAAGGTGGTGCGCTTCAATCCTAACTTTGCAGCCGCACCGTCGATGCCAGAGATCTTACCGCGGGTTTCCCGCAGAATCCCCAGAATATACTCCCGTTCCATGGCTGCCAGCGTACGCTCCACATTTCCGGATGTGGCTTACTGCAATTCCGGAAGTGAGCCCTGCAGAACCTTGCCCGGCGTGAGAATTGCGGACCGCTCCACAAAATGTTCCAGCTCTCGCACATTGCCGGGCCAGTCCCACTTCTGCAGATCGTCCAGCAGTTCATTGGGGATGGTATCGATGTTTTTCTCCATGATGCGGGAGAATTTTCGCACAAAATGCCGCGTCAAAAGCGGAATATCTTCCTTTCTATCGCGCAGCGCGGGCATACAAATGGGAAACACGTTCAAGCGGTAAAACAAGTCGCTGCGGAACCGTCCTTCCGCTACCCTCTGGTTGAGATCACGATTGGTGGCGGCAATGAGTCGCACATTCACTCGAATGGTGCGCGTGCCGCCCAGCCGCTCGAACTCTCCATCTTGCAGCACGCGAAGCAATTTTGGCTGCAACTCCAGGGGAAGGTCCCCAATTTCATCGAGCAAAAGGGTTCCGCCATCGGCCAGCTCCAGACGGCCGATCTTCTGGTTCAAGGCTCCGGTGAACGCACCCTTCTCGTGACCGAAGAGTTCACTCTCCAGGAGCCCGGTGGGTATCGCGACACAATTAATCTTCACGAAATTCTGGTCTTTTCTGCGGCTCATGCGGTGAATGGCCCGAGCCAGCAGGTCCTTGCCCGTACCCGTCTCGCCTAGAATCAGAACCGTGGCGTCCGTTTTCGCCACCGTTCGCGCCTGCTTGAAAATCTGCTTAAGGGCTGAGCTCTCGCCCAGAATCTCGCTAAACTCCTGGTCTTGTTCTCCGTCTGTTCCCACGTCGACGGTCTGCTCAGCCAGCCTGTTCTTCAGATGGGCGATTTCCTTGGCGGCACAGGCATAGTCGAGTGTCAGCGCGATGTGCATCGCCACGTGCTCCGCCAGTTCCCGATCGAGCGTGTCAAAAGCTCCGGGCTCGCGGCTCGCCAGGTGGAGCGTCCCCAGCATCGCCCGCTTGGTCACGAGAGGCATGTTGTACACCGACTCGATTCCCGGACCAAGCATCTGATCCCAGGAGGCGGCTTGTGACCTCGAATTTTGTTTGTCGCAGCTGACCTGCTTCGCCGGAGCGATCGGCAGTGGAACATGTGCCAGCACCGAGCTAGCAGGATTTGGCGAGTCCTGGTTCAGCCATTGCGCGGCTGCATCCTTCAAAGTTAACGTCGCGTAGTCATGGGGTATGACGCGATTCACAAAGGCCGTGATAGCGGCGACCAACTCTCCGAAATCCGGCTTCGTTATTAAATGGCTATGGAATTCCAGCAGGTTCTTTAATTGATTTTTCTCCGTTCGATCGACATTGGTCAGAAGGCGCAGAGACTCTTCCAACTTCTTTTGTTCAGTGACTTCTACTACTATCGTGCACAAACGGGTCACTCGCCCGTGCGAATCCTTCAGCGGAAAATAATTTTCAATCCAGTGTCCTGGCTCGGCTCGCATCGGCAGTGTACCGGTCACATGTATGTTGAGGACCGGTTCTCCGGTGGTTAGTACACGTCGGAACAGCGGTTCTATCTTCTCGCTGAGGCCGCCCAGAATATCGTGCATTCTGCGCCCAAAGTGCTCGGGCGGAACCCCATTCATTGCGGCGAGAGCTTCGTTCACTCCCCGGAATCGGAATTCCGTGTCGCAGATCGCCACGCCCACGTTGGGAGCGTTCATAAAGCTTGCCGCCAGCTGCTCGGGATGTTGAAAGACTTCTTGAGCGATCCACTGTTCCACTATGGTTTCCGGGGAACCGGTCAACCCAATGTCTTTTACGTCTTTCATTTCGCCCTCATCCATTGAACTACAGGTGCAAATGAAGTTCAGATGCAAACGTCCATTGTCGACTGCTTCGGAGGGAGTGCAAGGTGATGGTAATCACAATATCACGTGATCCCGTGGACGCAGCCAGCATCTTTCTAACTTCCATTACCTGTCGAACGGCAGTGCGTTGTACTGATTATTCCGGGACATTCGAGATATCGCCCGAGATGCCGGTCTGTGGTCTGGCCTCGTCTAAGTTTTGACGTAGATACTCCGGTTCCCGAGGAAACTCTTCGCTAGGAAGGGAAGTGCCTCTCGGACATCGGTTGCAGGTCGGGCTCGATCCATGTCGTTTTCGCGATGTCAGACATGACTCGCTCATGACTGTAATATTCGAATAAGGTCTCCTTACTTGCGTATCGTTCGAGTGCACAATTTACCTTCGTGAGGGTTGGAGTCTTCCTCGGGCATTGACCAAGAAAGTTTTCAAGCAACTCCATCCAGAAGCGCGTGATGGTCTCGTGGTATCCCTGCCGGCCATGATGTGTGATGAAGTGCTGTAATCCCTCTCGCATCCGCACCAGCGCCGTCTCCGGCGGGCTCGTACACAGGTAGAAGGAGGCGACGGTGATATGCCGGGCGTGCGTAAACTCCGTCAACCCATACGCGCACTCTTCGAACTTCCGAACCACTTCGTGAATTTCAGCTTCATCTTTGTAAGTCGCAGTCATAGTCTGATCTCCTTTTGAACAAAAAAAATCGCCCGCGCGCAACCTTGCGCACGGGCGTTTCTCTCGAAGCTTCAGACTACCGTAGTTAACACATCGTGTCCAGAAGTTTAGGGGGTCGCAGTGTCGGGTCAGGTCTGAGGTCACGATGCGTAACGGCTTGCTCGCCCTTACCAAGTTGCTGACCCTAGTGGCTGATGGTTAAGAATTAAGAACTAAGACCCGAGACCTGACACCCGAGACCTGAGACCTGACACCTACTTCCCCGTTACCAAAAACGATTTCACCACAATGTTATTCGGCTGCGCGCCCACCGGAATCATGGTTAATAACGAATACTCGCTGGGCTCGAGCTTCCGAGGCTTGCGCTTCTGAATCACCGTAACATCGCCCGATTGCGAGTTCAGCACCAGCAAGTAAGCCTGATTCTGCGAAAGCGCGAGCCCATCGGGTTGGCTTCCCACCGGCACAGTGGCCACGATTTTCCCAATGTCGATGTCATATACGGCGACGCTGTTCGACCCGAAATTGCTGACAAACAGCCGTGAATTGTCGGCAGAGACGAGTCCGCGCGCGGGCTTGGTTCCAATCAAGTAGCTGCTCGCCACTTCGTCCGTAGTCGTTTCAATGATGGAGATGCTGTCCCCATCAAAATCCGTAACCATCAGCTCGCCGCCATCCGGCTTGAGCGCCAGGTGCACCGGAGTCGGCCCCACGTCGAGCAGCGCCAGCACCTTATCATTTTTCAGGTCAACCGATGCTACCTGGGCCGAAGCCGAGCAGGCCACGAATGCCTTGCTCGAGTCCGGCAGAATCGCAATGGCTTCCGGCGCTTTGCACACTGGCAGCGTCGCCCGCACCGCCAGCCGCTGCGCATCGATCAACGAGACCGAGTTGTCC
>QIAI01000161.1:3762-6891 GCA_003224995.1 Acidobacteriota bacterium | reverse complement strand
GAGAGCGCGAGGAAATTCCGCAGTTCGTTGGCCATGTCTCTCCTTGAAATAGTTAGGATCGTGCCTGACAGTGAAGCCCACGACGCGATCACTGGGCAACAGAGTACAGTGACGCGCGCCTGGGCATCTATAGAAAATATTTATTGCCGCTATTGAATGTACATTCCACGAACCGATCAGATCAACGGCGCCCGAATCAAATCAACCGGCAATGGTGCGCTGAGAGAGTCTGCCGAGTATTCATCAATCTATGGGGACGTTTCCGACGGGTTCGTCGATTCAGCCCATGGATACTGGGCAATGCGGAAGCGACGGCGTATCGCGTCGCTGACGCAAATCCAATTTCGTTCGGAGTTTCGTAACGCACCGACGGCACCCGCCACGTCGCCGACAAATCGTAATTGGTTATCTCTCTGATTGATTTTTCTTCTCCACAGTTTATCTGATCGCAGCAAAACAAAAAATGAATTGGACACAGACTCTGGCACTCAATACTTTGGCAGCCACTAAGTCACGTGACACTCGTGGGACCGGGGCGAAAATCAGCTTGCCGAAAGCTATCCCGCGCTGAGAAGCCGCCAGGAGGTCACGAAATGACTAACCATTCGACAAGGAGATTACTTTTGCGCATACGATTGGCGTCTTTCGTTGTTCTATTTGTTTTTGTAGCGTTAATGACTTTTCCGTCTTTCGGGCAGAGTGCACCTGCGGACTCTACAAACCCGCTGACTTCCACTCCAGCGGCTAGCCCTGCCGCCGAGGCCAAGCCTCCGGATCCGCAACCTCTGCCGATGCCTTCGATGTCGGGGCCATTACAAACTGCTCCACCTCGTGAGATGGAAAATGGAAATCTGAAAGTTACTGGCATTTTGAGCGGCATGGGATGGACGGAAGGGAATCACATCTCAGGCGTCTCGTCGACCCACTGGGATGTTAGCAACGCCCAGGTTTTCATCCAGAAGACCACCGGCTGGTGGCAGTTCTACTTACAGGGCGGCGCCTATAACTTGCCGGCGATCGGAGTGCCATTCCTGTCGACCGCAGATACGATAAAGAACATCTATGGACCCTTTCCACAAGGGTACGTCAAGCTTGTGAAAGGAAATTTCAATGTAGAGATCGGCGCATTGCCCACCCTGATTGGGGCCGAGTACACGTTCAGCTTTCAGAACATGAACGTCGAGCGTGGACTGCTCTGGAATCAGGAAAATGCGGTCAACCGAGGCATACAAGTGAATGAAACCTACAAGAAATGGACGGCGGCACTGAGCTGGAATGACGGCTTTTACTCCAACCGCTACACCTGGCTGACGGGCTCGCTGACATATGCCTTCAATTCTGCGAACAGTTTGGCTTTTGTAGGCGGCGGGAATGCCGGTGCGTACGCGAAGAACACACTTGCGACACCGCTATATCTCAACAACGAGCAGATCTACAACTTGATTTACACCTATACCAAGGGGAGTTGGTTGGTTCAGCCGTACTTTCAGTACAGCGATGTGCCCACCAATGCAAAGATTGGAATAGGACAAGGTGCGGGCACAAAAGCAGGGGCAGTTTTGCTCACTCACAATTTCCGGCGCGGATTCTCACTGGCAGTTCGCCCTGAATACATTAAGAGCACAGGCAGTGTCAGCAGCAGTGCTATCAACTTGCTTTACGGTCCGGGCAGCGGGGCTTTTGCGTTCACAGTAACACCGACCTATCGCAAAGACGCGTTTTACCTTCGCGGGGACTTCGCGATCGTCCACGCTACTAATGTGACGCCTGGTGCCGCTTTCGGATCCAGCGGCATAGATGCGAACCAGCCGCGCGGTGTTCTTGAAGCAGGCTTCATGTTCTGACGCGACAGGAGCGCAACATCTTCGTGGTTCTCCTGCTTCGACGGCGCTTTAGCATGCGCGTGGGCCACGGAGACTTTGGAAAAAGAGCCCGGCGGCTAGAATGGATGGAGTGATCAACTCGTTTCACCTTATGCATCTCTTGGCAGTACTGGCTGCGTATGGTGGCCTGCTAGCAGGGCTACTTCTGTTGGCGCCTATCCGATCGTTGGCGTCTTGCTCGTGCTGGGGTCTATGGCCCTGCTCTTGAGGTCAGTAGCGACTCTTTGCGAGGCACATACAGGGCCAGGTGAAGGCGAGGCTGAGAATGATACAAGAGTGTAGCAGTACTCCGCACAATAAGGGTTGTTAGACAATCTTTGGATACAAGACTAGATGTACTCATCGCCGGCCGAAAAGACACTCTTGTGTTCTTACATAGCCAGCTTCCCAAATCATACCGGTCAGGTTCCGCTCCAACTCTTATACCGCTCTTTCGCTTGATCGCCAATCGGATCAATGTTGGCTGCATACATGATCGCGCCCTTCATAGACTACGATACCCAAATGGTGTTCTGGCTGGCCTTCGGGATGAGCCCGTCACGGCTCGGCGCCGGAAGTTTCTTCGGCGCGGCAAGCAAGGACTCTAGACGCAGCGCGGTCCAGTCTGGAGAAGACGCCGTAGCTAAATGCTCGCGTGGTGTGCAGACTTATGTTGGACGTTGAGTTTTCGCAGCTTTCTGATCCAGGCCGTGTTCGACCTCGCAACGAGGACTATCTCGGGTATGTGTTGCCCCGTTCTCCCGCCGAGGCCCGTTCCCACGGCTGGTTGTTCGCGCTGGCAGATGGTGTCGGCGGCCAGCGTCAGGGTGAAGTAGCTTCGCGCGCAGCAATCGAGGAGGTACAAGGCGGCTTCCGACGCGCAGCAGCCATGTCTTCGCAACGCGAGTTGCTAATGGATATTGTGCAAGCTGCGAATGCGCGCGTGTTCGAAACTGGCGCCCTTGTAGATCCCCGTGGATCAGGGATGGCAAGCACCATCATAGTTTGTGCCCTGCGTTTCGATAGTGCCACCGTGGCTCATGTCGGCGATTCTCGTTGCTACCTGATTCGGAGAGGTGAGGCGCGGCCTCTCACTCGCGACCACACTGTTGCCAACGAACAGGAGCGTCTTGGCGTTCTCTCGGCCGAGGAAGCTGCCGAAGTCAGCACGCGAAATGTACTCAGCCGGTCACTGGGTACCAGCCGTTTTGTAGAGATAGACATCAAGCAGATACCGTTGCTCTCCGGCGATGTGCTGTTGCTGTGC
>QIAI01000161.1:0-3686 GCA_003224995.1 Acidobacteriota bacterium | reverse complement strand
AACCAGCAGGATGGCAGCGACAATATCAGTGTGCAGATTATTCGGATCCGCAGCGTGGAGCGCATGGGAATGTATCGCGGCAGGCCCTATCGGCTCCGCTGAGGTGGCCCGGTCCACTTGCGAATTCTTTACGCTTTGTTTATGGAGATTCTGGCATGATGGAATACAGTGTTGAGAGTGGTTTCGCGGCGTGCTGTCCGTGTGCTGACCGGACCTACTCACGATGACTTTACTCCATCCTGGCGATCAACTCGATCATTACCGCGTCGATAGATTGGTCTCGAATAGTGGTATGGCCAATATCTTCCATGGCACGGACCTGCGCAACGAACGCGCAGTTGCCATCAAGGTTCCTCATCCCGAGGTGAAGAGTGACGCTGCCTTGTTCGATCGTTTTCATCGTGAAGAGGAAATCGGCAAGACGATGGATCATCCCGGCGTGGTCAAGGTTCTTACGGACGAGGATCGCAGTCAGGAGTACATGGTCATGGAGTGGGTGGAAGGGCGCTCACTCCGCAAAATCCTCGATGAGCAGCACAGTCTAGGGCACGAGCTTAGCATTCGCCTGACACTGCGCATCCTGGACGCGCTCGAGTACATTCACTCCCACGGCGTGGTACATCGCGACTTGAAGCCGGAGAACATCATCGTTGACGAGCACGACAACATTAAACTCATCGACTTCGGGATCGCAGCGAATGCCAAGTCGCGTCGACTCACTTTCGCTAAGTTCTCCCAGATGGGAACGCCGGACTACATCTCGCCGGAACAGGTGAAGGGAAAGCGTGGCGACGCACGGAGTGACCTATACGCCCTTGGCGTGATGCTCTATGAAATGCTGACTGCGAAGGTGCCATTTTCCGGTGCGAACCCTCTCCTGGTCATGAATGATCGCCTGCTGAATAGCCCCGTGCCGCCGCGCGAAATTGATCCCACAATTCCGCCTCAGTTTCAGGAGGTCATCTATCGTGCTCTGGAGCGTGATCCCAGGAAACGTTATCCGAGTGCACATGACTTTGCTTGGGACCTGAAGCATCCAGACCGGGTTGGAATTGCTGAGCGCCCCGAACTGCATAATTGGAAGGAGCGCCATACACGCCGTCGGAAAAAAATCCTGTTCTATGGGATGCTGATTCTAATTCCGCTGGTGATATTCGCGCTGCTGTTGTACGTAGCGCGACACAGCTGATTACCTATGAAATGTTCGCGCCGGGAAACGGCATGAGTCAACTTTGAATGAAATCGTCGCTGTGGACGACAAATTCCGGGTAGGCGCCAGAACCCAGTTCGTGAAGATCCATTCCCCGCCACTCGCCTTCCACGTCGACGCGCTGCCGGTAGACCGTGTTCACGAGCCAGTTCAGGCCGTACGTCAGAGGCAAGACAAAACCCAGCAAAGTCGCGACGCCCACGAGTTGGGCTAGCCATTGCCCGTGAGATCCGCTCTGAGTACCCAAATCCGACAGCGCTGCTACCGAACACAGGCCCCAGAGTCCGGCGATCGAATGGACCGAAACTGCGCCACCTGCATCATCGACTCCCAGTCTGGTTTCCAATACGTCGATGGCGAAAGGGACCAATATGCCCGCGACTGCACCGACCAGAATTCCTGCGGCAGGTTTCATGAAGGCGGCCCCCGCGCTGCTGGCGACCAAACCCGCCATCCAACCGTTTGCGACAAGGGACGCATCTGGCCGTCTGAAGCGAATTCGGGTAACTGCTGTTGCCATCAGCCCCGAGGTTGCTGCGGAAAGGGTCGTGTTGACCGCGATCAGGATCACCCGTGACGGGTCAACGTTGCTGAAGAGAATAGCGCCAGCACAATTGAGCCCTAGCCACCCCAGCCAGGCGAACAGGCATCCCAGCAGAACCAGCACGATGTTGTGAGCAGGAATGGCAGCGGCAGGTCCACCGCGAGAATACTTCCCCGAGCGTGGACGCAGAATCCAAGTGATCGATAATGCGGTGAGGCCCCCGACAACCTGGATAGTGCCCGAGCCTCCACCATCCACGAAACCAGAGCCCAACCCGTAGTTCACGCCCAGTTGTGCCAACCAGCCTCCACCCCACACCCAGTGTGCGAACAGCGGATAAGTCCAGCCCGCCAATAGGACAGTAGAAACGCACGCCCCTCCCAGTCGCCAGCGGTCCGCTCCGGAACTCAGAGGAATTAGCGCTGCCAAACCAACGCTAAAAATCTGCAGCAGAAGGGTGAGGGACGCCGGAGAAAAGTCGAATCTCAGGCCCCGGAGAAAAACCGGCTCTGCTGCGATCCAGTTCCAGACCTTCCCACCCATGACCAGTGCATGGGCTGGACTCCCAGACATTCCCTGAACGGAGAATCCGAGGACCACATAGACGATCGACGCGATGGAGAGTACGCACAGAGATGACAGCATCGCGTGTGCGGAACTGCGCGACCGGCCGAGGCCCGTGTTCACAAGCGCCAAGCCAGCACATGCCATCGGGACCATGAAAACAAGCAGTGTGCAGAGCACCGCGGACGTATCGGAAAGCGCAGTGAGCGGTTGAATGATCACCCTTTGTCCGCATTAAGAACCAGATGAGAGCTGACCATCAGTGCCAGTCCAAGTAACTCCACTGCGATTCCGGCGAGGACGAAAACTGCGCGCCCCACCGGAGCGGGTAGCAGGACGATGGCAGATAGAACGATCGCCCATCCCGCGACCAACAGCAGAATGCCGGCGAGCTTCATTCCACCCTCCCTAAACAATCTCGCAGAAATAGTGGTCAATCGGCGTCACGTTGGACGTAACAGGGGCCGACTCAGTGTCTAGGTAAACGGACCGACATCAAGGCTACGAAGCTGACCACAAGCCGTCAAATAGATTTTTCTGATCCTTGCCAACAAAAGAACCACTATGCCCCGCATGCTGACTGTTCCACTCCGGATGGACCACGATGATAAGATCATTCCGCTCCATCTAGCCGAAGCGCCAGTGTTGGGCAGACCGCGAGGACCGATCGCGATCATCATGACACTCACCGTCACGCCACTCTTCGCCCGGACACTCTGATGCGAACCCCCGTGAATTCCGGCGACAAGCTCGATTACTACTTGCTGGGACAGCTAGTTGCACGCAGTAGCACCGCGTCTGTTTTTCGTGGGACTGATCTGAATACAAATCGCCAGGTGGCAATCAAAATGCCGCATCCTGAAATGGAAAGCGACCCAACTTTTGTCGACCGCTTTCGCCGTGAGGAGGAAATTGGCAAATCCCTGGACCACCCCAGCGTCATGAAAGTCCTTGCCGAGGACGGCCGCAATCAAACCTACATGGTGATGGAGTGGTTCGAGGGCGTCACACTGCGACACCTGCTTGACGAGAGAAAGATAGTTAGTTCAGAGCGCGCCGTACGGATTGCAGTAAGCATCTGCGAGGCACTTGAGTACATACAAAGTCGTGGGGTCGTTCACCGTGATGTCAAACCGGAGAATGTCATGGTCGATGCCGGCGACCATATCAAGCTGATCGGTTTCGGCGCTGCTGCGCAAGTCGGTGCGCGGCGGATCACGTTTACAAACCTGGCGCAAGTAGTAGGTACATCCGAGTACGTATCCCCCGAGGAGTTGAAGGGAAAACGTGGCGACGCTCGCAGCGATATCTACTCCCTGGGAGTGATGCTGTATGAGATGCTGACCGGGCGGACTCCATTCACTGGCA
>QIAI01000160.1:453-4314 GCA_003224995.1 Acidobacteriota bacterium | reverse complement strand
AAACTTGGACCGAGCCTCAATTTCGATGTTACGGTTGCCGCCCCCACCAACAATTCCGTGAATGCCGGAAACCAGGTTGCCTTCAATTACACGATCAAAAACACAGGCGACACAACTGCGAACGTGGCCTTTACCGATAACCTCAGTGCCGGCAGTGGAAGCGCGCCAGTGACCTTTGTTTCGGCTTCCGCGCAGGGTGGAACTTGTCCGACGAGTCCCACGGACAACAAGGTGCTATGCAATCTGGGCACGATTAGTGGCGGCCAGAGCACCACCGTTACCGTCAATCTCACGCCCACAGGAGCGGGCACAATTGCGAACAGCGGGACAGTGACGGTGGGAGGGTTCTCCAAAACCGCGATTGCAAGTGCAGTTACGGTGAACACTTTCAAACTGACCGCACTGCGCTCGAACAATACCGTGGTGGCCGGAAATCCCGCCAGCTACCCGATCCAGATCACGCCGCTCACCAATTTCACCGCATCGATTTCCATTGCGTGTTCGTCAGGGCTGCCGGGTGGTGGCACGACCTGCACGCCGTCAACAAATCCGGTGACCTTGCAGGGTTCGAGCCCGTCAACAGTCACCCTGGTGATCAGCACCTTTCCGCGCGTAACCACGACCGCCGGCTTGCAGCCACCTGGCCGCTTCTTGTATGCGAGTTGGTTACCGGTCGCGGGTCTGGCATTTCTTGGCCTTGGGGTCGGTAGCCGATTCAGCCGGCGTCGTCGCGTCTTAGGCGGAGCGCTGTTCCTCGCCTTGATGACGTTGCTGCTGTTATTGCCAGCCTGCGGTGGGCACAGCTCGTCCTCGACGACCACGGGGACTCCGGCGGGCACTTATACGATCAACGTTTCGGCGACCTCTGGTTCGTTCTCGCAAACCACGCCCATCACGTTGGTGGTGCAGTAGATTCAGTCCTGTGCGATCAAAGAACCGCCCGCACGACGGTCGGCAGTCCGCTGGCGGCAGGAATTAAGCGGGCGAGAGGAATCTGTATCGTGATCGATAACGATGCGGACAATTTGTACATCACCGTGACCGCTCGCTCCTTGAACGAGAATTTGAAAATCATTACGCGAGCGGGTCAGCAGCGCTATGCACAGGCTATACGCACATCGGGCGCCGATGAAGTAGTGATTCCGGAGTACGAAGGCGGACTCATGACCGGCCGGATGATCGAAAGGTTCTATCCAGCGCACAGCAAGCTGCAGTAGACACTACACGCCGGCAGTGTTCCGTTTGTCGCGGTTCAACCTCCGCCACTTATTCGTTCCTTTTTCTCGGTTCAGAACTTGTTACAAGCTTCGGTAGCACAATCTGCTACATTGAGGAGCCACTCGTCTTACTTATGATTGCCAATGCGTGGGGTCCGCCATCGATGCTCGAGATCCGGCAGGAGATTATTGAACCTGGAATTGGTGTGCTGCATTTATCTGGAAGGATTGCGATGGGGCGGCCCTGCCAGGATATCGAAGCGGAGGTGGAAGAAATGCTCCGCCAGAAAATAACGAAAATCGTTTTGGACGTCTCCGAGGTTCAGCGGGTGGACAGTACGGGCTTCGGCACGATTGTGACCTGCTCGCAGAAACTGAAAAACGCGGGTGGAAAGTTCAGAGTGGTGGGCGTCAAGGGCATGGTGGAAGAGATTGCGCATAGCTCACAATTGCCCCGAATTATCCCATTTGATGCGACCCTGCCAGAGGCCATCTCCGCGCTCCAGGAGAGTTAATTGTCAGCGTTCGATTGCGCACATATCTCCAATTTTCTGAGGGACTTCCGAGTAACGCATACGGCTTTGTCTGTATTGTCGAATTTGACCGCCGGCAATTAGGTTATGAGCAGACGAAGTGGCGCAGGCCCCGCGTCAGGGGAAGGTTGAACGGGAATTCTCCTGACGCGGGGTCTATTTTTTTGTCTTCTTCGAGCCTCAAGCGGTGATCAACGATTCCAGTGCCAATCGGTTCGAGACCACCAGCGTGGCGCCTTCCTGCGCGATCATTCTTTGTTTGCGAAAGCCAGCCATTAAGCGAGTCACCGTCTCGCGAGACGTGCCAATCATCTGACCGATCTCTTCGTGAGTGAGTGGGACTTTCATGCGGGTCGGATGAGAGGAGGCCGGGCGATCGTCGAGCCAGCCGACCAGCAGGCGTGCCAATTTCTCGCTGGCCGAACCGGATAACATCAGGGTTCGGATTTCGCGGCAGGTGGAATTGTAATCACGGCTGAGCAATTGCGTGATCCAGAGAGCAAACTCACCATGCACGCGCATCATGCGCAACACGTCACTCTGGCGAATGAAAGTTACATCGCAAGGTTGCTGCGCTTCAGCGGTGGCTTCGTAATCGCGCGCACCAATGGTAGAAGCCACTCCGAGGGCCTCGCCGGTCTGGGCGATGCGGAGGATCAAAGTGCGGCCGTCACTGGCGCACACCGAGAGTTTCACTAGTCCACTTTCAACCAGGTAGATCCCGCGGGGCGCTTGTCCTTCAGAAAACAGGACCGCGCCCGTGGGATAGTGGTTGGTCAGGGATACGGTTTCCAACTCCCGGACGATCGCCGGAGACAGATCGCCAAACGCTGAGTGGGCTGCAACGGGCTTCAGTGGGGGTCTCATCGGTTGTGTGGCCATGATCTGCCTCCTTGAACAGCCTAGGAAAGGGCACGCCGGGAGCCATCTCGTCGCGGCGCGCCTGGAATCGTCCAGGCAAGCAGTAAATCATTTATAATGAGTCACTTGAAGCAAATCATACGAGGTCTAGCCGGGAGCATCCGGGGTTGGGAAGGAGTGCCCCATTGGGTGTTTTGGCACAGCTGTGTGTGATCTCAATCACCATGAGGGTGTGATCTCGGACCGCAGGGAACTCGAGCGGCTTATTGCAGAGCGGCGTCCAAGGCGCTCAAAAGAGCGCTGCGGGTGAAGGGTTTCTCCAGCAGCGGGATGCCTTCGGTCATCTTGTCATGCTGCGCGATCAATTCGCCGGTGTACCCGGACATGAATACGACCCGAGTCGCAGGATGGGAGGCGACTACTTTGGCGACCAATTCCGGGCCGCCCATACCACGCATGACCACGTCGGTCAGCAACACGTCGACGGGACCGTTGTGAGCGGCAAGAAGCTCGATGGCGGACCCGCCGTCCTTGGCCTCAAGCACGTGATAACCATTTTGCTCGAGCAGCTTGCGGGTCAAGCTGAGCATGATTTCATCATCTTCCACCAGGAGGACGGTCGTGCCTTCGCGCCGCCGAATCGTCACTTCAGCCTGCGGCCGGCTCTCTTCATCGAGCCGGTCTTCGGCACTGGGCAGGTAGATTTTGAAAGTGGTGCCGCTGCCCGGTTCGCTGTAAACCCAGATATGCCCGCCGCCATGCTGCACGATGCCATACACCGTGGCGAGTCCGAGCCCGGTCCCTTTGCCGACTTCTTTCGTCGTGAAGAACGGCTCGAAAACCCTGCCCACCGTGGTTTGATCCATGCCTGTTCCGGTATCACTGACCGCGAGCAGGATGTAGCGTCCAGGTTTCATGGGAAGATGCTGCGCAGTGAAGACCTCATCGAGTTCTACCGAGGCAGTTTCAAGAATGAACTTGCCGCCGCGCGGCATGGCATCGCGCGAGTTGACCGCGAGATTTAAAACGATCTGATCGAATAGACCGGGATCGATTTCGATGATGGCCGATTGGGAGCGCGGAGCCAGCACGATATCGACGTCGTCGCCCATAAGCGGGCGAATGAGCTTGATCACGTCCTTCAGACGAGCATTGAGATCGATCAGCTGGGGCTGAACCGTCGATTTGCGTGTGAACGCTAATAACTGGCGAGTCAGCGAAGTTCCGCGATCGACAGCCTTGCGGATGTT
>QIAI01000160.1:0-440 GCA_003224995.1 Acidobacteriota bacterium | reverse complement strand
GGTCGCGCAGCAGTTCGGTACAGGCAGTGATGATGCCGAGAATATTGTTGAAATCGTGGGCGACGCCACCCGCCAGGCGGCCCACGGCTTCCATCTTCTGGGCTTGGCGCAAATGGTCTTCGGCGCGGCGCTGCGCAGTGATGTCGCGCGCGATAGCGGACGCGCCTACGATCTTTCCATCCGGCTCTCGAATGGGCGAAATAGAGATGGAGACATTCAGATGGCGGCCATCCTTGGTAATTCGCACCGATTCGTAGTGCTCGATCCGCTCGCCGCGCGCGATTCTTTCCAGGATTTCGGGGATCTCGTTGGGACGATCCTTGGAAGCTAGCAGCGCGATATTTTTGCCGATGATTTCATCGGCGCTATAGCCGTACATGGTCTCGGCGCCGCGGTTCCAACTGGTGATGGTTCCGTCCAGTTCCTTGCCGATGATGGCG
>QIAI01000159.1 GCA_003224995.1 Acidobacteriota bacterium | reverse complement strand
CGCGGGAACCATGAATACGTCGATTGGTTCCGGAGCCCCGCTGAACTGGGGATTCAGCATGACGGGAGAATTGGACAGATCCGCACCCCAAGCCGCACCGTCCATGAGCGGAGTGTAAAACATCAGGTGGGCCATCCAGTTGTGACGACCATTGTCGGTAAGGTACTGGTCCTTCGACATCATGTAGGACATGGCTCCGGGCTCCAGGGGCGGCAGTCCCTGCTTGATGAAGCTCTTGATGCCGTCGATGATCTGCGCTTTGGACTGACCGGCCAATACCATTTCCGTTCTTTTGTACGTCATTGGCAGGATGGAGCGCGCAGCCGGCGGGTTGAAGCAGACCGGACCTCGAATTTTAGGGTTCCAATAATTAGTAGACAATTCACCTTCGAATGGTCCCATCCACCCTCGCTCCACGACGCATACGAAACCATTCTTTCCCTCGACGGCAGTTTCATAGCCATGCGGGCCTAGAACCAGAACCTTGGCCTCGTGGGATATGGAGTCTGGAGCCGCGCTTCGCGCCAAGGCTACTTCGGCATTTCGATCCGGCATCAGGTACTCGCTGAGCTTGGCCATGCTGGGATACGGGATTTTGGTTTGTGCTTCGATGGATAAGCTGGTACCCAGCGCGAGGGCAACCACGGAGCTGGCGAATCCGACTATCTTGAATGTCCTTCGTCCCATCAGTTTCTCCTTCAGCGCGGATGGGCATGATCCGGCTTCTGCGATGCGGCCATTCACGCGCGAACAGTATTCACATTTAACTTGCGACTTGCAAGTAAGTATTCGATAGAGATATTCGGAATATGGCACGCCTTAAGCCGCGATCAGTATGCCCGGTGAACGAGCACTCTTCGGAGTGACCGGACTCATGGTGTATGCGGAGAAGGCGGTGCCGGCCCACCAAAACTCTTCTTTTTCTGATCCAGTGGTTGACGCGGCAGCACTCACTTCAGTTGGGTTTGCCTTGGCTTGGCAATGGTTCGGATGGACTGAATGTTAGGAGGAATGGTCCGTTGCTAGTGGGCCCGCCACATCCGTACCAGTTCTCGCAACGAAAGGTTCGCAAACGGGGCAGGCGTGAGGGTCAGGACCAGCATGAGGAGTCCGAAAAGCGCAAGCGCCGAGCGCACCCCCGAAACTTTTGGCCATTCCGGGACTTGCGGGTGGCGGAAGCTGCTGAGCTCCAGCAGAATCGCCCATATCAGCCAACCTGCCCACTTGTACACGGCCATCGGAATCAGAATGAGAATGGTCACCCGCGAGACGATCCGGTGCAGTCGCGGTGCGATGGAAAAAACAATGTGCCCTCCATCGAGCTGCCCACCCGGCAACAAGTTCAACGAGGTGGCAAACATTCCGACCCACGCCGCTATCCCGATGGGGTGCAGGTAAACCTTATCCAGCGGCAGCGCCGCAAAACCGTGGACCAGCCCCAAAGATGTCAGCACCCAGTGGGTGAGCTGGAAAATCAGGGGGTAATGAATCACCAAATCTTGCGAACTCGCCCCGAGAGGCACGCCCCGCGAAAGTCGCAGCGACCATACCAGCACGCCGCAAGCCACCACGAAACCCGCGATCGGTCCCGCAATCCCAATATCGAACAGCGCCGCACGCGAGCGGATCGGGGAACGAATCCGGATGAACGCTCCCATCGTCCCAATCAGCGAAGGAAATGGAATAAAGAAAGGCAAGGTTGCGTATACGCCATAACGAACGCAATAAAGGTAATGTCCCATCTCGTGCGCCAGCAGGATCAGCATCAACGAAGCCGAGAAGGGAATCCCCTTGACCAGCCACGCCGGATGCTGCAGCACAGCTTTAAACGGCGAAAGCAATGGGACCTCGTTGTCTTCCAAGGCAAACGGCGAGAGGCCCTTATCGAAATTCCGCTGCATGTTCGAGCCCACCGCCAACGTAGTGAAGACGGTTGCCAGCAGCAGTATTGCGTGCAGCCAGTAGCGCTGTTTGGGCCGGCGCATCAGCACATGCACCGGCGCGTAGTAGTCCAACGTGGACGTGGGAAGGCCTGGAGTTGGTTCAGCCATCGGAACTATTGATTGATTGTAAGCCAGAAGAGCGCAAAACCAGCAGGAGCAACCATCTCAGCCGAAATGCCCAACAAATTAAGTCAATGATATAGCGCGCTAAAGAATCAAAAATGCAGCAACTTAACAACCATCAAAAATGGAGCGACGGGCGTCCCCGCCCGTCGATTCTGTCAAACCGATGCAAAGATGGTGAAGTGCGCAACGAAAGCGAAAACGAAAGCGCAAGAGCCGAGAGCCGAAAGCCTAGTCCCTGCTCTCAATCAATCGACTGCAGTTCCTTCCCCGGCTTGAAGCGTACCGCCTTGCCCGGAGGAATCGAAACTTCCGCCCCGGTGCGCGGATTGCGTCCAATGCCGGTTTTGCGCGGCCGCACATTGAACACGCCAAAACCTCGCAGTTCAATGCGATCGCCCTTGGCGAGCGACTTCTTCATGCTCTCAAAAACCGTCTCTACCGCGAGTTCAGCTTTGGTTTTGGTGATGCCGGTCTTGTTGACCACTTCGTTGATGATGTCCAGTTTGATCACGCGCGGCTCCCCCAGGCGGTCTGCGGAAATACCACCAAGTGCTTGATGCTAAGGGAGATATCAGAGATTGTCAACGGCCCTCAGTGTCTCGTAAGATGACAGCAACGAAGTCCCAGCCAAAACAGTAGCTCTTAGCAGTTAGCCCTTAGCTTTTAGCGAGCTGATTTTTTCAGTGCGCTCATCGTCGGAAATTTGCGTCATGAATAGGTTTGTCCGGACTCGGCCACTCAAGCGCCTGCGTAGGACTTGAAGCCAAGAGCTAACGGCTAAATGCTAAAGGCTAATTTCCATGCTGCCCGCAAGAACGAAACCGCAAACTTCAATTCCTCCCTCCCAAAGGAGAAACATGCTGAAGAGTGACCGCTGGATCCGCAAGATGGCGCACGAGCACGACATGATCAATCCCTTCTCTGAAAAACAAGTCCGCGAGGGCGTCGTGTCCTATGGCTTGTCCTCTTACGGATACGACCTCCGCGTCGCCGACGAATTCAAGATTTTCACCAATGTGAACTCGTCCATCGTCGACCCCAAGCATTTCGACGAGAAGTCCTTCGTCACCGTCCGTTCCGACGTGGCCATCGTGCCCCCCAATTCCTTCGCGCTGGCCCGTTCGGTGGAGTACTTCAAGATCCCCCGCGACGTACTCACCATCTGTGTCGGCAAATCCACCTCCGCGCGCTGCGGCATCATCGTGAACGTCACTCCCTTCGAGCCCGAATGGGAAGGCTTCGTGACCCTCGAGATCTCCAATACCACGCCGCTACCGGCCCGCATCTACGCCAACGAGGGCCTCTGCCAGATCATCTTCTTCCAGTCCGACGAGGTCTGCGAAGTCAGCTACGCCGATCGCAAAGGAAAATATCAATCACAGAAGGGAATCGTGCTGCCGAAACTCTAAGATGGAGACGCCTGACGACTGATCGGGGATACCATGGTGTTGATCTTGGGATTGCGCCAACGACCAACGACCAACGACCAACGACGTTTAATCTGGGTGCCCCACCTTCGCGCGTTCTGCGCGCTAAGGTGGGATTCCACACTGTCTCAAATATGAGCTTTTGCCGACGACGGACGACCAATGACCGCTTCCCCCCCAAACACCACGGCCCGAGATTTCTCCCGGGCCTGGTCTTGCAAACTCGAGAATCAGAGCGCCGATCTGCGTGTCTCTGGGAAAATCAGCGGCGATTTCAGACCGCCGGTGCCTCACCTTC
>QIAI01000158.1 GCA_003224995.1 Acidobacteriota bacterium | reverse complement strand
ACAAGCCAACCCCTCTCGCCAAATCGCGCGACTCCCGTGCGCAGCCCTCCGACGTGCTAATCTCTTTGGACTTTTATCCCCATCACGTGCCGCTCACGAGCCAACTCGCGCCCGCTGCATCCGCCTTTGCAGCGACCTGCGCCTGGGGCGTCAGCGACTTCGTCGGCGGGTACGCCTCGCGCCGCGCCAACCCGTTTCTGCTCACGACCATCACGCACGTTAGCGGTACCAGCCTGATGGTATTCCTGGCACTGTTATTTCACTCTCCTTTTCCCGGGAGGCATGCCCTCATTTGGGCGATGGCTGCTGGGTTATCCGGCGGAGTTGCGCTGGCTTTTTTTTACCGCGCCCTTTCCCAGGGAAATATGGGACTCACCGCGCCTGTTTCTGCGGTGCTGGGCGCTGCCATTCCCACCGCCTTCGGGATTTTTACGGAAGGCGCACCCGGCCCGGTGCCGATTATCGGATTTTTCCTGGCTGGTATCGGCATCTGGCTGATCTCGCGCTCCGAAGGACCAACCGGCAAGCCCCGGGGCCTGGGTACTGCATTTCTGGCCGGCATCGGGTTCGCCGGATATTTTCTCGGCATGCGAGAAGCGGGCAGCGGTTCTGTGTTCTGGCTCGCCGGTATGTCGCGCGTGGTTGCATTTTTTACCACTGGAACCATCGTGCTGGTGGCGCGGCAATTCGGCCCGATGGACCGGACCGGCGTCCGCTGGGGTTTGACAGCGGGCGTGCTCGACGTCACTGGCAGTGCCATGTTCATCTTCGCCAGTCAAACCGGCCGCCTCGACGCCGCCGTGCTCATCAGTTCACTCTATCCGGCTATCACCGTGCTGCTGGCACGCTTATTTCTGAACGAACACTTCTCGCGATGGAAAGTGGTCGGACTGTTGGCCGCCCTGCTGGCCGTGCCTCTAATTGCCTCGTGAAAGATGGAGTAATTGGGAAATTGAGTAATTGGGAAATTCAGTTTGGGCTATTGAGGAATTTGGTAATTTGTAATCGGGCAATTTTGTGATTGGGAGCGCCGCATCGTCTTAGAATTCCCAATTACTCAATTACCCAATTTCCCAATTCCTTATGTCTCTCGTCGAAGTTCGCAACCTAACCAAGGTCTACCCCATCGGAGAGTCCATCTTCGGCGGTGGGAGCCATGGAGAGGTGCGCGCCGTCGATGACGTCTCGCTTACGATCGAAGCCGGCGAAACCCTCGGACTGATCGGCGAGTCTGGCTCGGGCAAAAGCACTCTCGGCCGCCTAATTCTCCGCCTGGTTGAGCCCACCGCCGGCAGCATCCGCTTCGCTGGACACGACCTGCGGACAGCCGGTCACCTTGCCATGCGCCGCATGCGCCGCGACATGCAAATCATCTTTCAGGATCCCTTTGCCTCCCTTGATCCGCGGCTGCGGGTGAATGATGTCATCGCCGAGCCCTTGCTGATTCACGAAAGCATGACTGCCAACGCCCGCCGCCAGCGGGTCGCCGAACTCCTCCACGCGGTAGGCATGGACGAATCTGCGGGACAACGTTTCCCCCATGAGTTCAGCGGAGGCCAACGGCAGCGCATCGGCATCGCTCGCGCCCTCGCTTTACGTCCTCGCTTCATCGTGGCCGATGAGCCGGTTTCTGCACTCGACGTCAGCGTGGGCGCTCAAATCGTCAATCTGCTGGCCCGGCTGCAGCGCGAGTTCCAACTCACTTACCTGTTCATCTCCCATTCCATGCCGGTAGTTCGCTATCTTTCCACCCGCATTGCCGTCATGTACCGCGGACAAATTGTCGAAACCGGCTCGACCGAGCAAATTGCGGAACACCCCGGACATCCCTACACGAAGACGCTGTTGGGAGCCACTCCTGAGATCGCCATCTAGACTCTGTCGACGAAACCGGCGATCCAGCAATCCTCAACCTGAAATCTCAAATCTGAAATCCGAAGTCTTCAACCCCGCACTGGCTCGTTTTATGCACTCTCATTTCCTCGGCATCGGCGCAGAAGAAAAATCCGGTTACCACCGTGATCAAGGAGATCCTGCCGCGCCAGGCGAAGAACCTGCAGGCTGCAGTGGAAACCATGCCCGCCGACAAGTTCTCCTTCCGCCCGACTGAGCCGCAGATGACCTTTGGCCATCTGGTCGCGCACATGATCGATTCCAACTACTATCTGTGCGCCAAAGCGAGCGACACCGCTCAGCCGAAGATCGAACCCGCCAAGGAAACCGATAAAGACGCCCTGACCGCAGCCCTCAAAGCTTCTTTCGATTTCTGTACGACGAGTCTCGCGAAAGTCGACGACAGCAAGTTAGGCGACACCATCCATGCCTACGGAGGCCGCGAAGTTCCGCGCGCCTGGGCTCTCATCGCCCTCACCAACGATTGGGCCGACCACTACTCCGCCTCCGCAACGTATTTGCGCTTGAGTGGCCTGCTTCCGCCCACAGCCCAGCCAAAGAAGTAAAAAACGAGAAGGCAGTTGTTGGGGAAAGTTGATTAAGGGAGGAAGCTCTGATGAAAGGTCGCGCCCAGCGGCGGGAACTCTAAGAATCCGAAGACTACGAATTGCAATTACAAATTATCAAATTACAAATTACACAATTTCCTATTACTCAATCTGCACGAGTCCACCCGCGCCCGAGTTCGCAGGCTCCGTCGCGGGATGCTGTGGCGCGCGCCACGAATCAAAAATCGAAACCTGGTGCACGCAAGACACCGTGCAATGCGGTGCGCAAGATTTCTCCGTGACGTACTCACGCCGGATATCCGCCACGCTATATTTCTCCAAAGGCACCGCCGGATACCCGCGCTGTTGCGAGCAATAATGCACCAGCCCGTCTTCACAAATGTACAGGTAGCGCGCTCCCGCTCGGCAACGCCACTGGTTCGGGCGCGCTTGCGCGATATTGTCCTGGAAGGAATTAATGCGCGTGAAGCTGCGCTTCTCCATGGCTTTCATCGCGTGATACACCGCGCGTTCTTCTTCGTTGAGCGGCTGAAGCTGCCCGTCACCGTCGTGAATGATCCCGATCGTCGAACTGAACCCAAGCTCCAGGGCGCGCTTGCCGATGGTCAATGCGTCCTGCGGATTTTTAACGCCGCCGCCCACCACGGAATTGATGTTCACGTGAAAATCGGCGTGCTCGGCCAGCAATTCCAGCTTCTTGTCGAGAACTTTCAGACTCTTCTTCGAAACTTCATCCGGGGTTACGTTATCGATGGAAATCTGTAGCCACTCGAGACCCGCCCGGTTGAGCCGCTGGATTCTATCCGCCACCAGCAGGTAGCCGTTGGTGATCAGTCCCGCGATCATGCCATTCCGGCGGATTCGCTGGATCACATCGTCCAGTTCGGGATGCATTAATGGCTCGCCGCCGCTGATGGTAATGACGGACGTGCCCAACTCCGCCAGCTTGTCGATGCGCCGAAACATGGTTTCGAGGGGCACCGGTTTCGAAAAATCATCGAACTCGTTGCAATATTCGCACGCCAGATTGCATCGTCGAATCGGGATAATGTGCGCCAGCAGAGGATGGTCAGTCGAGGCAAGTCCGCGCGCCACCATGCGGGCTCCGCGCAAGCTGCGCACAGCACCCTTCAGACGACGCTTCCACAATGTCAGGCTGGGCGGCATGATTCGATCTTGTTATTAGAACACAGCCGTCCCGGCCTACAAACTCAGGAAACAGTAGTTGGAAGAAATTGCAACCCGAATGGCAATCCCAAGCCCGCACGTGCTACATGCACCTGTAATCCCGAGCCAAAGGAGGTAGCTCTATTAAAGATTGTCATCCTGAGCGAAGCGAAGGACCTGCTTTTCCCCGCGTGATCAGAGCAGGACACCATCAATCCTTCAACGCCGCCACCAGCGCCTTCCGCAAATCGGCATACTGAAAGGGATACCCGCTCGTCACTAGCCGCGCCGGCTCCACGCGCTGGCTTCCCAGCAGAACTTCCTCCCCCATCTGCCCAAACGCCAGCTTCGCCACAAATGCGGGCACCGGAAAAATCGCCGGCCGCGACAGTACGGACGCTAATGTCTTCGTAAATTCCGCATTGGTGACCGGCTTCGGCCCCACCAGGTTCACTGGTCCTTGTACCAGATCATTTTTCAGGATGTGATGCATCGCACCAATCCAATCCTGAAGATGAATCCAGCTCATCCATTGGCGCCCGGATCCGATATTCCCGCCCACGCCCATCCGGAAAGGCGGCAACATTTTCTTCAGCGCCCCGCCGTCGCGGCTCAGAACCACTCCGGTGCGAACCACTGCCGTGCGGATCCCCGCATCCACGGCCGGCTGAGCCGCTGCTTCCCACTCGCGACAAACATCCGCCAGGAACCCCGAGCCGGATGCGCTCAGTTCGTTCAGCAGTTCGTCCCCACGGTCGCCGTAATATCCAATTGCCGAAGCGCTGATGAGAACCCGCGGACGATCTTTCGCCTCCAGCAGCGCATGCACCAGGTTGCGAGTGCCCGTCACTCGACTGTCGCGGATCTTGGCCTTCTTACTCGCAGTCCACCGCCCCACTACCGTCTCGCCCGCGAGGTGAATGACCGCGTCAAATCCCGAAATCACTTCTGGCGTCGGCGGCCATGCCGGATTCCAGCGAATCTCGTCTTCCTTCGCAGCGGCTCCGCGTACCAGTCGCGTCACGGCGAATCCGCGAGCCTTGAGCGAAGGCAGCAAGGCGCTGCCCAGAAACCCGGAGCTTCCCGTCAACAGCACGCGAGCGGATTCAAGCGCAGCCATGGCGTCAATGTAGCAGAGCCGCGCGCTGCAAGAATCCGCTTTTATGAGCCGCTTTCCTTCCGGTCAAGAATGAAGTGCCGTTGAAATTAAGGCTCCGCTCCCTGATGGCGCAACGAGCGAGACTTGCGATGAAGGCTTGCGACTGGCGGCTGCCCACCCGCAACGAACGTTTATAATTAAGCTAACCCTCGGGCTCCTCGGATCACGCTTCCGTAACTAGTCCTTCCAGGTTTCCAACGGGCTATAATCCTCCATGGCGACTCTGCGCCAACAGATCGCGACCAATGTCCTCTCGGTCACGAAGTTCCGTGACCTGATGAAGGGCATGCAGGCCAACCGGCCCACCGAAGATCTGGAAATCGTCAAGAAAGCCTACGACTACTCCCTGAGAGTCCATTCCGGCCAGAGCCGCGCCTCGGGCGAGCCCTACCTGGTCCATCCCCTCGAAGTTGCCCTGGTGCTGGCGGAAATGAAGATGGACCCGGTCGCCGTCGCCGCCGGGCTGCTCCACGATTCGGTCGAAGACACCTCGGTCACCATCGTCGACATCCGCAAGGAGTTTGGCGAGCAGGTCGCCCATATCGTCGAAGGCGTTACCAAGATCAGCAAAATTGATTTCGCCACCAAGGAAGAGCAGCAGGCCGAGAACCTGCGCAAGATGATGCTCGCCATGGTGGACGATATCCGCGTGGTGCTCATCAAATTGGCCGACCGCTTGCACAACATGCGCACCCTGGAGCATCTCGAACCCGAACGCCAGCAGAAGATCGCCAAGGAAACCCTCGAGATTTACGGTCCCATTGCGCACCGCCTGGGCATGGGCAAAATCCGCGGCGAACTCGAAGACCTCGGCTTCCGCTATCTCGATCCCATCGCTTACGAGCAGGTGAAGGAAGCGGTGGAATCGCACCGCAAAGTGGGCGAAGCGTTCCTGTCGCGCGTAGAAGGCGTGGTCCGCGACAAGCTTAAGGAAGCCGGCATCACCGCAAAAGTGGAAAGTCGTACCAAGCGCACCTTTATGCCATGCGCATCGTCACCCGGTCGGTGCAGGACTGTTATGCGGTGCTGGGCATCATTCACAATGTATGGCGACCGGTGCCGGGCCGTATCAAGGATTTCATTGCCATGCCGCGGCCCAACTTCTACCAGTCGCTGCACACTTCGGTGATCACGGAAGACGGCACACCCTTTGAAGTCCAGATCCGCACCGAAGAAATGCACAAGATGGCCGAGGAGGGCATCGCGGCCCATTGGAAATACAAAGACGGCGCGGTGTCGGCACAGGACGAGCAACGCCTCGCCTGGCTGCGCCAGGTCGTCGAGTGGCAGCGCGACGTCTCCGATCCCAACGAATTCCTCTCCACTCTCAAGATCGACCTCTATCCCGAAGAGGTCTACACCTTCACTCCCAAAGGCAAAGTAGTCGTTCTGCCCCGGGATTCGACGCCCATCGACTTCGCTTACTCCGTCCACACCGAAGTCGGCCACACCTGCGTTGGCGCCAAGGTGAACGGACGCATGGTCCCGCTACGCCACAAGTTGCATAGTGGCGATATCGTCGAGATTCTTACCCAGCCCGGACACAAGCCCAGCCGCGACTGGCTATCGATCGTGAAGTCGTCGCGCTCACGCAACAAGATCAAGCACTGGCTCAACATTCATCAGCGCGAACGCGCCATCGAAATTGGGCGCAAGCTGATCGAGAAAGAAGCGCGCAAGTACCGCATCGCGCTCAAAGAGCTCAAAGACGAAGAATTCCAGCGCATCGCCTCTGACTACGGCCTGGGCCGCCAGGACGATCTGATGGCCGGAATTGGCTACGGCAAGTACTCCGCCCGCCAGGTGCTCGCCAAACTTTCCCCGGCCGCGGGCCAGCCTCTTGCCGATCAGGAAGAAATAAGGCCATCGGAATCGGCGGTCACCAGCGTGGTGCGCCGCGTTTTTGGCGGCGACAACAACACCATCACCGTCAAAGGCTCGGGCGACCTGCTCGTCTACCGCGCGCGATGTTGTAATCCCATCCGCGGCGAAGGCATTGTGGGCTACGTGACCCGCGGCAAAGGGGTCGCCGTGCACGCAGTAAGTTGTCCCAACGTCGTGAATCTGATGTACGAGCCCGAACGCCGCATCGATGTCTCTTGGGCCAAGGACGAATCCACTCCCAACGCCTATCCAGTCAAGCTCACCGTCTTCTGTGATGACCGGTACGGCATGCTGAAGCTCATCACCGGCGTGATCGGCGACGCCAAATCCAATATTCGCAATATTGAAGCCCGCACCGCCAATAGCCAGGCAGTCGTCGACATCATTCTCGATATCAGCGATCTCAAGCACCTCGAGACCATCATCAACGGCCTGCGCAAGATTCCCGGCGTTCGCGACGTGCAGAGGCTGCAGAAGATCTAAACGCGTCGCTGGCCGTCGGTCTTTGGTCGTTGACTCAATCCCATGAAATCTTGCCTTCGCGCCTGACTCACAAACCATTGACTTTCCCTGCGTTCATCTGCGTTAATCAGCGGCGAAGATTCTTCGCCAACGGCCAACGGCCAACGACCAAGGACTGGTTCCCCTATGCGCGATGTCATCGCAACGAAAGACGGCCCTGCAGCGATCGGGCCTTACTCGCAAGCCATTCGGGCGAATGGATTCGTATTCGTTTCAGGACAAATCGCGCTCGATCCGGTCACCAACACACTTGTCAGCGGCGACGTGGCCTTTCAGACCGACCGCGTCATCAAGAACTTGTCCGGAATTCTGCAGGCTGCCGGCACGAGCCTGGAGAAGGTCGTGCGCTCCACCGTCTTCCTCAAAAACATGAGCGACTTCGCAGCCATGAACGAGGTCTACAGTACCTATTTCCACACGGCGCCCCCCGCACGCTGGCCCGTCTCCCAAAAGATGTGCTGGTAGAAATTGATGTCATCGCATTGGCATAAGAAGGGCTAACCACAGAGGACACAGAGGAACACAAAGACAAAACGCAAAGGCTTATAGATTGGACTTGCGTCAGATACTCGATGATTGGTGATTCAGCCCCAGCCCTCTGCGCTCCCTGTTTACCTCTGCAATTAAGCACTCTGGTTTACGCTTCACCGAAGAAAGGAAATCATGAAAAGCGGACTGTACCTGATCCTGGCGCTAGCGGTCGCGGCGGTGCTCGCTATAAGTGCCTTTACCCAAAGCAACGCCGCCAAAAAGGGAGCGGCCACGGCAGGTCCAACCAAGGTCACCGGGGAAGGGACGAAGACTGCCGACGGCCTGCAATATTGGGACATCAAGGTTGGCACCGGCCGCACCGCCGACCGAGGAAATACCGTAAAGGTCCACTACACGGGCTGGCTGACCAACGGCAAGAAATTCGACAGCTCCGTCGGAGGACAACCCTTCAGCTTCCGCATCGGCGCGCACCAGGTGATCAAGGGTTGGGAGGAGGGCGTCTCCGGAATGAAAGTCGGGGGCAAGCGCCAGCTGCGAATTCCACCAGACCTGGCCTATGGAAAAGAAGGCTATCCCGGAGCTATTCCTCCGAACGCTACCCTCGTCTTTGACATCGAGTTACTCCGCGTCGAGTAAGCGTGAGGGAATTCGCAGAGATACAAGGGCGCGAGCACGCTGATCAGCTGTTCGCGATCAGCTTGTAATTCTGAGAACTGAGAGCCGACAGCTAAGAGCTCACACTTCGTGAACGTCGGTCTTCTGTGGTTGGTTTTCCGCTCTTAGGCTTTGACGACTTTGCCGCTGCGCAGGCAGGACGTGCAAACGCGCATACGCTTGGTGGTGGCGCCAACTCTTGCATGCACCGGGCGCAAATTAATATTCCAGCGCCGCTTGCTCACGTTGTGGGCATGGCTGATCGTATTGCCGCTCATCGGCTTCTTGCCGCAAATTTCACAAACTTGTGCCATCGGACTGCTCTCCAGAATCTTCAGAACTAGATGTGCAAAACATAGATTGTACAGGATTTGAGCGGCTTTCGCCAACCCTGATGCGGGGAACTCCTCGTGGCCGCGAATGCCCGAAATGATTCGAACCCCTCCCGACAATCCCATTCTATAAACCAACCATGAACTTGACGATCGATTAGTAGCTGAACCGCACAGAGCGAACTTGAATTTACGGGTTGTCAGGTGTCTGTTGGCAGTCTCGGAATTGACGCGCCCACCGTGCCGAAATTCGCGTTCTTCTGTTGGTGCGTTCTTTCTGCAATGGTTACAACGTTTTTACATGCCGAGCGATTTCATGTCATCCAATCCGTTTACAGGCACCTTCGGGCTGAGATTCTTAGGCACAGCACTCGCTCATCGGAAACCTCACAGGTATGGCGACCATCGGCAAATCGACCGGCTATTCGTCTTTGTCTCTCAAAGAGGTGGTGTGTCTTTGTGCCGGACCCTGTGATGACGCAGCCTGGGAAGAATTCGTGGCCCGGGTGGGAAAGCCCATCAGCCTCACCATCCTACGTACGGCATCAGTGTGGGGCGAACCCTCGCGATCGATGGTGGAGGACTTGGTCCAGGCAACCTACCTCAAGCTTTGGGAAGACGGGTGCCGCCTGCTGAGGGATTTCGCGATCCAGCACCCTGAAGCTATTTTGGGATACTTAAAAAAAACTGCGGCGAATGCGACGCACGATTATTTCAAGCATGGCCATAGTCAATCCTCCGGAGGCGCCCATCCTCACGTTTCCACGAGCGATGTTGAGCCGGAGGCAGGAACAGGGATTGAGGGGAGCGAAGGAAAGATTGCCTACAAAATCGTCCTGAATGAAATTGACAGTCACCTGAAACGTAGCTTGACCGGACCTGATCGGGAGCGGGACCGTGCTATTTTCTGGCTCTATTTTCGGCAAGGCATGAGCACCAAGGAAATCGCCTCCCTCCCGACCATTGGTCTCGGTACCAAGGGGGTGGGAAGCGTCATAGAGAGGTTGAAGCGCTGCATTCGCGAGCAAATTCTGGGGGTCAGCGCGAATTCTGACAAGGAAGAAGTAAAAACCAAAAGCAAATTCCCTCGGGAACTCGTAATTGGTTTGTATGGGGCTTCAGAATATGGCACGTCCATTCGATAAGCATCTCGACCAGCATGAGCTTGATGCTCTCGTGCCCTCGTCTTCGCCGACCAGTCAGGCGCGGCACTGCCTCTCGACGCATGCTGTTCACGAAGCGGAGCAACATGTGGAGTCCTGCGCCTCCTGCGCTAGTAGCCTGGAGCAATACCGGCAACTGGTTCACCCGCCGGCGAGTAGGTTGGTACCAAAGACCGGGACTCGGGAAACGGACTGTCCTATAGGTCAGGACGTCGATTGGTACGAAGTCGCGGCGGGACTGTGGCCAGAGGGCAAGGCGAGCCATCTAATTACGCATGCCGCGCTCTGTCATCACTGTGGTCCCCTGCTTCGGGCCGCCACTATCGCGAGTGATGACCCAACTCCCGAGGAAGAGAGATTCCTGGCGGAGCTGAAGGCGCCGTCGCGGCCTGTGGTGGATTCCGGGCCAGAAGCAAGCGGGCCCACTCCTTTGCCTGCGCTTGGCTGGAAGCGATTGCTGCAGTTTAAGATCTTTGTCCCAGCCCTGGCATTGCTGGTGCTGGTTGGCGTATTCACCAAGAGGTCGCCATCCTCCCAGTCGCCACTCTCCGGACCGCAGTTCGCAGAGTTCGCCGTCGATGCTCACCGGAAGCACGCTCAGGGGACGCTTGCGCTCGACCTTCGC